>JAZLHH010000001.1:0-2726 GCA_045616745.1 Candidatus Limivicinus sp.
GGAAGATCCGAATTTCGTTTCCGGCAGTCATCACCGGCCGAATCGTTGTCTACAGCCAGAACAACAGGAAGTTTCTTTGTGAGGCGGTCAATTGTCTGCTGGTTGGCAACACCGCCAATGCTGACATATACAGCAGGATCGGTTATACCCTGCGCCTTGTGGATCAGCATCAGACTGACAGCGTCAATTGCCGCTTCACAGATATAAGCTGTTTCAGGCTTGGCGTCATTCAAAAGATACCAGAACAGATCAGGCGATCTCTTCCGACAACCATGGAATGGTCTGCTGCCGGTTCCTCGGATCTCACAGTAATCCTCATCCGGAGTGACAAAGACAGCGTTGCCATAGAGAGTGTCCTGGTATAGCAGGTTTTCCCGGATCAGGAACATGACTGTTTCCGGCGGGATTTCTCTCCCGGTCAGGTACGTCATGACGCGATCAAAAGGAGGCTCTGCTTTTTCCGGCAAGTGGAATGAACTCCTGACTGTCATGGTATTGTTTTGCGGAAATTCACGTAAACCACAAAGCTCTTTGACCGCATCCACAAAGGAGTATTTCAGGTGACGCGTCAGGAAATCAATACTGTTGCCATGCTCTCCGGTGGCAAAATCATGGTAGCCGGGAATGGAACGCTTCATATATAGACTTTGGTTTGCTTTCAAGCAAAGGCTGCTGCCGACAATCTTTACAGCAGCCGGGTGTTTCTCCAGAAGGAAGTCCGCCAGACTGACCCTTCTTGCCTGGCGGATCTGTTCCTTTGTCACATACATGGGTCTATGCAAGATTCCGGTTTTCGACAGCGGCAAGGATCACTTCGGAATCAATGACCTGCTTGTTGTTCTGCGCGCCGATCCGGAGGGCGTCCTTCATGAGATTGTCAATCACCCGAGGCGTCCCGTGGGAATGGCCGTGAATGGCGTTGAGCGCGGAATCAGCCAAGATGGTGGTTGAACCGCCCGCGACGGAGATTTTGTGGCGTACATAATCGGCGATTTCTCCATCCTCCAGCCCGTGAAAATTGTAGTGAACCGTCACACGCTGGAGCAGTGCCTCGTGGACCGGTTTATACAGCGTGTTGTTGAAATATGGTTCTCCACACAACACCAGGCACACACAGTTCAGAGAATCACAGTCAAAATTCAGAATAATCTTCAGGTCATTGAGAATCGCAGTGGATAAATACTGTGCTTCATCCAGCACCAGGAAAAGCGGCTGTCGCTTGACTTTGTACATATTCCACATCTGCTCCTTCATGTTCCGGAGCATGCCGGGCTTTCCACCCTTCTTCTCCACGCCCAACAGATCACACCACTGGCGGTAGAATTCCCCGACTGTTACGGTAGACAGGGCAATATATCCCGTCATAAACAGGTTGGGATTCAGATCCTCCATGAAACAGCGGATCGCCATGGTTTTCCCGTTTCCGGGACCGGCAGTAAATACGCCGATTCCCCGGCTCCTGCTCAGACTGTTCAGTCTGGCACTTGCCTCCCTGAAGTCTCTGGACTGAAAGGCGTTGCCCTTATTTGAGTTTTCCTTCTCAAACGGATCATAACGCAGGCCGTAGTAAACAAATGCTTCCGCCATGTTATTCACCCGCCTTCGAATAATCCAGTGTCAGACCCGTAGTGGACCGGCGGGTCTTTCCGTTTTCGACCTTGTTTGTCTTCCGGATCGGGTACTTCTGCCCGTTGGAATAAACGAAGGCTGTGCTCATGTCATGAGGTATATAGCGGATCTCAACTTTGCTGTGGATGAATTGCTGGGGTACATCGTATTGAATATTGTCAATCGTAACGGTGGCGTCGCCCTTCACCTTACGTGTCACCCGGTTCATGAAACTGGTATTGAGCCATTCCTCAGATTCCGGGCAGCGGAGCTTCGCGGAAGACTTCTCAAAGCGATCATACGGCTTTCCCTGAATCCCTTCATGAAAGCTGTGGTTGTAGCGGTGAATGTAATCGGCATAGAGCTCGTTAAACTGCTTCAAACTGTGAATTTTTGCGGTGTCAGTTCCAAAAAGAAGCTGCTCTTTAACGCGGCGCCAGTACCGTTCCTGTTTACCTTTCTGGGCTCCGTCCCGTACCGCGCAATGGACAATGACGATTCCAAGTGTTCCGCAGATCAATGAAAGTTGTTCATTGGAGTACGGTGAGCCGTTGTCGAGCAGAAGCTTGCGTGGAATGCCGTAGCGGGCAATGGCGTCTTTGAGCACCTTCTGGAAATTGGCCGCTGTATCTTCATAGAACAGTTCGGAAGCAACCACCATCCTTGAATGGTCGTCCAGGATGCAGACGCAATAGCATCGGCGGTTCTTCCCGTCTTCAGTAATGTATGGGAAATAGCATGTATCCGCCTGCCAGATGTCTCCGAACTCCTCCGCCTCGAAAGCTTTCCGGTCTTTCTCCTGCCGGAAAACCGGATTGCGCAAATCATGATTCCGGATATACCGCTGGACACTTCTGGCGCTGAGTGTCATTTCAGAAAAGCCGTTTTCTTTCAGGTGCTCACAGATTTGCTGCCCTTTCAGCCTGGGGAATTTCTCCAACACCCGACGGATCTCTTCTTCAGCTTCCGGCGTCAACACCCGGGTGGATCCCTTGTCCGCCCGTTCTTTCGGAATGAGTGGCTCAAAACCGTAACGCCTGTATTCAGAAGTCCATTTCTGTAATGTGTTTGGGCAGAGCTGTACCTCCATGTTGTCCGGGCGCATCAACGGCTGTTCC
>JAZLHH010000002.1:0-6370 GCA_045616745.1 Candidatus Limivicinus sp.
AATAAATAGTAGATAATTATCAAATATGGAGGAACCAATATGAAAACTGCAGTGATTACCGGAAGCACCAGAGGTCTCGGCCTGGAGCTGGCAAAGAACTTTCGGAGTGCCGGATTCAACAAACGGAACTTATTTGACTGAGAATCTGCCCCGAAATCTGTTGCTTTTTTCTCTCTTGTGTGATAAAGTACATCTGAATATTTATGTAAACCGAATTATTCTCACCCAAAAACGAGGTGCTTTATGAAAATGAGAAAGAGATATTTGTCCCTGATCCTGTGTCTGGTTCTGTTTGCGAGCCTGCTGCCGACGGCTTTTGCAACCGGCCCGGTAGTAAAAGTGAACGGCGTGGATCTTTCTGCAGGGACGGTGACAGGTGTTACCTTTGCGGATAACAAGCTGACGATTTCCGCCTATACTGTCACAGACAAGGCCGAAGGTGTGACCAGCCTGATTGAAGTGACCGGCGGGGATATTGAAATCGATCTGAAGCAAAACCTGGACATTACCGGCAAGACCTATGACGGAGTCATCAGTTCCGAAGGAAAAGTCACCTTCGTGAATTCCACGAGCCAGACTTTGACTTCCGATGCGAAGGGGATTGTTGCAGGAACTGTCGAACTGAAGGCTGCCAAGCTGAGCGTAAATTCCACAGATGCCGCTGCCATTGAAGCAGATACCGTCACCGTGGACGCAACTTCCGAACTGACGGCAAAAGCAGTTGGAGATAAAGCAGAAGCATCGGTTGATATTTCCGCAGTTACGGCGGGCGCTGTTACTTCGGCCGGAAAGCTGAAAGCAGAAGGCAGAGATTACGGTATCACTTTGAAGGTTGTTACCGGTGTAGATAAACAATGTGCGATTAATGACGGATCCTTTGAAGGCACAGGTGCGAAGGGTGCCTTTAAAGAAGCCGACGGGATTACCATTGACAGCACCAAGCTGGCAGTAAAGGCTGGGGACAATAAGACGGATGCCGAACTGATGAAAGCCGACGATGCATCGAAATTCTCTAGTCAGAAGTATGTCGAGACGGTAACCTACGTTCCCGTGGAAAATGTTACTATGAAATCTTCGACGACGATTGCCAAAGGAGGCAATGAACCGCTGACGGCCACGATTACCCCGGAGAATGCCACCTTCCAGGAAGTGGAGTGGTCTTCCAACGCTCCCACTGTAGCAACAGTAGACAGTTCTACCGGCGAGGTGACCGGCGTTGCGACAGGAACTGCGTCAATTACGGCACAATCCAAAGACAATCCGGGAAAATTTGCGACCTGTACCGTCACTGTGGTTCCGGCGGTGATTCCCGTAGAGAGTGTTGCAATCACCGGACCTTCCACGGTTAAAGTGGGTGAGGAAAAGAATCTGCAGGTGACGGTTAACCCGTCCACGGCAACGAACAAGAATCTCACTTATACGTCCAGCGATGAAGATGTCCTCAAGGTATATGCCGATGGAAAAATCAAGGGAATCAAAGCCGGTACGGCAAATGTGACGGTGACCTCTGAAGACGGGTCTCATACTGCCACCCGTGAAATTACGGTCACAGAAGATACGTATATTACCGCCATCAGCATCACGGGAGCAACGCACACCCTGAACGGCAAAGGTGTCTCGAAGGTTCTCACTGCAGTGTTAACCCCCACCAATCCCACCAACAAAGCCGTGAACTGGAAGAGCTCCGACGAAACCGTTTGCACCGTGACCCAGAGCACCACCAATCAGCTTCAGGCCACCGTGAAGGCAGTGAAGAACGGGGAATGCACCATCACCTGCGCCTCTGCCAAGGACGCAAGCATCAAGGACACCTGGAAGATTACCGTAACCAATGCGGAGGCGGATTCCTACAAGATTACCAACACTTCCACGCCTACCTGGTACTATGACAACAAGAATACCAACAAAGACGTAACCATCACTGCCAACGGACCGGCCAGCCTCTTTAACGGGCTGAAAATCGGCAGCCTGACCGTGCCCGCCAACACCGGCTATACCCTGGCCCAGGATACCAGCGGCAACACGGTTCTCACCGTGAAGGACAGCTGGCTCCAGAACAACGTGCCCAAGACCCGGTCCAAGCTGACGCTGGAGCTGAGCTACAGCGACGGCGGGAAGGCCACGGGGAACTTCCATGTTCTCTCCGTCAGCGATACCCCCTTTACCGGAGACAGCGACGCGACCTTTGCCTACGTACTGCTCCTGGTTTCCGGACTCGGAATCGTCTGGTGCGGCCTGACCTACAGCAGAAGAAAGAGAACCGAACAATAAAAGCAGTAAACGCCCTGCCGAGCAGGGCGTTCATTTTATATATTTGCATACATCCGGTCGATTCTCGCCTTCAGTTCCGGGCAGGTGTTCAGATCGGGATCCCGGGAAAGAAGGGCCCGGGCGTCCTCCTGCGCCCGCAGCAGAACCTTGGTATCCGCTCCCAGATCCGCCAGATGCATCTCGGGAAGACCGTGCTGCCGATTGCCGAAGAAGTCGCCGGGACCCCGGAGGCGCAGATCCTCTTCGGCGATTTTGAAGCCATCATTGGTTTTGCACATGATGTCCAGACGGGCCCGGACGGATTCCTCCTGATGATCGGAGACCAGAATGCACCAGCTTTTTTTTGCACCGCGGCCGACGCGGCCCCGGAGCTGATGCAGCTGGGAAAGACCGAAGCGCTCCGCATTTTCAATGATCATCAGCGTGGCATTGGGAACGTCCACGCCGACTTCCACTACCGTTGTGGAGACGAGCACGTCCGTTTCTCCCCGGGAAAAGGCTGCCATGGCCGATTCCTTTTCCGCAGGCTTCATCTTCCCGTGGACACAGGCAACCCGGCAGTCGGGAAGCTGGCGGGCCAGGGTCTGGCAATGTTCCTCCGCGGACTTGAGCTGCAGATCCGATTCCTCATTCTCCTGCACCGCAGGGCAGACAACGAAAACCTGACTCCCTTCGGCACACTGCTTCGCAATAAAGGCATTGAGCCGCTGACGGTAGGATTCGTCCACCGCAAAGGTATCCACCTTCTGTCGCCCGGGAGGCAGCTCATCCATCACGGAAACATCCAGATCCCCGTAAATGATCAGTGCCAGGGTGCGGGGGATCGGCGTGGCGGACATGACGAGAACATGGGGAGACTGGCCCTTTCGGCTCAGCGCGGCACGCTGCGCCACACCGAAGCGGTGCTGCTCGTCCGTAATGACAAGGCCGAGATTCGCATAGGCAATATCCTGGGAGATGAGGGCGTGGGTACCGATAATCAGATCCAGCTCTCCGGCTGCCAGGGCTTTTTTAACCGCCGACTTCTTCCCGGAAGAACCGGTGAGAAGCCCCACGCGAATGCCGAGGGGGGACAGAAGACCGGTGAGAGTTTCACAGTGCTGCTCTGCCAGAATCTCCGTAGGCGCCATGAAAGCGGACTGAAGGCCGTTTTTCCAGGCCATGAAGCAGAGAGCGGCGGCAACCGTGGTTTTGCCGGAACCCACATCTCCCTGAATCAGTCGGTTCATGACATGACCGGATTGGAGATCTTCCACGGCTTCGGCGATGGCCCGGTGCTGCGCATCGGTAGGCGCATAGGGAAGCCGGCTGAAAAAGGGAGAGAAGTCGGGAACGCGCAGCTTCTGACCCGGTTCCCGGATCCGCTCGCCCCGCATTCTGCCCAGGGCACAGGAGAGGAGAAAGAGCTCTTCATATACCAGGCGGCGCCTGGCCAGCGCCAGCGCGTCGAAATCGGCGGGGAAGTGGATGTTTTCATAAGCGAAGGAGGCACGGGCCAGCTGTTCCTTCCGCAGGATTTCTTCCGGCAGCAGTTCCGGAAGAAAATCACCGCACTGGGCAAGGGCCTGCTCCATCACCTGCAGGATCGTCTTCTGGTTCAGCCCCCTGGTCATGCCGTAGACGGGGAGAATACGGCCGGTAATGACGCCCTTCTGCGACTCCTTTTCAAACAGAGGGTTGACCATGCTCCGGCGGTTGCCGGCCACTTCCACCTTTCCGTAGAAGCTGTATTCTTCCCCCTGACGGAAGTGGTTCTTCAGATAGCTCTGGTTGAAAAATGTGAGATCTGCGGTGCCGCTCTCGTCGGCAATCCGGAATTTTACCAGCTCCATGCCGCGCCGGACCCGAACCAGCCGGGGCTCCGTTGCAATGACGGCAGACAGACAGCAGGATTCTTCATTTACCGTGAGGGCAATGGGCTTGCTGAGGGTTCTGTCCTCATATCGGCGGGGAAAATAGGTCAGCAGGTCGTAAAGAGAAAAAACGCCCAGCTTTTCAAAAGCGAGCGCCTTCTTCTCTCCGATGCCTTTTAAAGTTGTAATACTGTCACTGAGCTGCATCGCATTCCCATCTGTTATTCTACGTAATTCAGCGAGTAGTTGGGATTCTTGAGATCGAATTTCTCAATCAGCCCGCTGGTGCAGGTGATTTCATTGGTATCCGTAATGAGAATCATTTCAAATCCGCCGTTTTCACGCCAGTAACGGATGGCGGCACTCTTCCCGAGAACGTACATGGCGGTGGAAAGGCAGTCTGCCCTTGTCCCGTCCTCACACAGAATCGTGACGGAGACAAGCCCGTTGTTTACGGGATACCCGCTCTTGGGATTGAGAATATGATGATACGTTTTCCCGTTGGAGACAAAGGTATGCTGGTAGGCACCGCTGGTAACAATGGAGGTTTCTCCCGTCTGGACTGTTGCCAGGTAGGAGTTTTCCCTGTTCGGATCCTCAATGGCGATCTTCCAGTCACTGCCGTCCGGCTTTTTGCCGATCGTCTGCACATGACCGGAAAGGGAAATGACGGCGCTTTCCACGCCCACGTTCTTCATGGCCTCTGCGGCATACTTGCCGGCGCAGCCCCTGGCACAGGAAGCAAAGCTGAGCTGACCGTAATAAGGGAGCGAAATGGAGTAAGTGCCGGAGGTGGGGAACTTGTTGACAACGATACTGTCCATGCAGAGGTTATTCAGCCCGTTGGTGATTTCATTTTCCGAGGGGATGTAGTACTGGCCGTTGGTGAAGCCCCACTTTTCCACCAGAGGGTGAATCGTCACATCATAGGAGCCGCCCGTTTTTTCATAGATATCCTGGGCGGTGAAAAGCATATCCGCCAGCTGGCCGGACAGAGAGACGGGAGCACCGTTGGCATGATTGATGGCATAGACGGTGCTGGTAGCATTTTCGGGATTGCAGGAAGCGTCCAGAGCCAGAATAACGGATTCTGCTGCCTTGATGCCGCGCTCGCCGTTTTTCCCGTAGGCTGTGACCGTGAAATTCGCGTTCATGGCGGAAACGCGGGAGGAAGATTCCCTGGCATCACCGCAGGCGGAGAGGGGCAGAAGCATGAGCAATATGAGAAAAAACAAAAAAATTCGTTTCATGGCGTAAATTCTATCACATTATCCTTGAAAAGAAAACGAATATTTACTATAATACGTACGTATGCGCCCGTAGCTCATTTGGATAGAGTATCAGACTCCGACTCTGAAGGTAGCGTGTTCGACTCACGTCGGGCGTATTTTTTTATGCCTATGAAGAAAGTATTGCCTTTCATTTTGATATTGTGCCTTGTTCTTGCGGCCTGCGGAGAAGGCACTGCCCCCGGAGAAAGCTACCGCATCATATCCGTTTCTCTGGACGGGGAAGAAGTCTCCGGCGTGACCGGCGGCCTTTCCCTGCGGCAGGACGGTACTGCCCGCTTCACCTTTAACGGCAGCAGCTGCAGTGCATCCTGGCAGGAAGAGCCTTTTTCTCTGCAGTTCGGCGGCATTGCCGCGGAAGGAAGGCGGGAAGGGGAGAATCTCATTCTGAAGCTGGGAGATTCCGGCCTGGAGCTTACCCTCTCCCACGGGGAAGCGGCGGAGAATGCGGCAGAGGAACCCACGGCGGAGGAACCTGCAGCAGGCATTGCATTGGAAGGCCGGCTTTACTATTCAGACTGTGAAGGCATCTGGGAAGATTACGAAGGCGTCAGCATGGCTGTGTCCGGCCGACTCCGGGAGGGGCTGCTGGAGCTTTTCAGCCCTTACTATTCCGAAGATCTGCCCATGGTTTCTCTCACCTTCAGCGGAACGGACTGCCTGGGAGGCTACGTGATGGCATATCCCATGAAGGCGTTTGACGTGATTTCCGATGTTTCGACCCGGGAGCGGGAGGACGTGAACAGCACGGAATTCCTCAATCCGGAAATGTACATCTGGTATGTGCCGCCGGAGGTGACGCCGGAACCGCAGGATCCTGTGGAGGTCTGGGCGATGTCCGGCAATGCCCGGGATTCTCAGGGAGCATTCCGGTTTGAAATTGTACTGACAAAAGTGAATTCAGAGCCATAAAAGCGGGATAACGTCCGCAGATTCTCAGTTCAAAATCACCATATG
>JAZLHH010000003.1:0-2308 GCA_045616745.1 Candidatus Limivicinus sp.
AGAGGGCTTTACAAAAGAGGAACTTGCAAAAATGCTGGAAGACAGCCGATGCTCCTATGCCGCCAATATCCTTTATAAATACACCGAGGATCCGGCAGAAGGCAAGCACTACTGGATGTCCCTTCTGGAAAAGGACCCGTCTCTGTTCAAGACCATATTCGAGCAGATGTTCTCTATGATCAGCCCTCAGACATTCGGCGGCTTCCACATAACCGGGAAGAATGCCGGCATGATATACCGCTTTATCCCGAGCTATGACCCGCTGAGCTATCAGGAGAATTACAAGCTCCTCGCCGCCGATTATAAATAAGAGTCCTATTTAAGGAGAGTATAAATAGCTTACTTTGGCCCAGAGAACGTGACAAGCAATAATTTTTCGGGAGAGGTATTATGAGCAAGCAAATCTTCATCAGTTATGCTTCATTGGATCAGTCTACGGCTGAGCGCATTGCAGAGTGCCTTGAAAAAGAAGGCATGTCCTGCTGGTATGCTGCAAGGGACAGCGGCGGCGAAATGCCCTATGCTCAGCAGATTTCACAGGCTATCAAGAATTGTACAATTTTTCTCTTTCTCCTGTCAAACCACTCGAATCCGACAAGTTCCGTACATGTCCGCAACGAAGTTGACATGGCGTTCAATGAGAAGAAAAAGATAATCTGCTACCGCACCATAGATATAAAACCGGCAGATGATCTTAATTATTATCTCTGCCGCCAGAAATGGATTGACGGTACCGGGGCCCAGCTTGAGGAGCTTACAGAAACCTGCAAACGCGTAATAGGCATTTCAATACCCGTTAAACCGGTTGTACGCATCTTAAAAAAGCTGTGGAAGACTATCAAAAGTATAATCGATATCTTTATCTTTCTTTTTCTAATTTTTGCTCTTGTTCTTTTAGTGCGAGATGCCGAAACCCATGAATGCCTGTATAAAGGAACCACCCTAACGAAGATACTGTCGCGGCTCTGGTCCCTGATTAAGGACTTTGATTACGCCGGAGTATGGTCCAAAATCAGCGGTTTTTTTAGATAGAAAAGTGCTTGGAACAGGCAGATACACCATATATATATTATAAGGAGGCAGTAACGATGAAAACGGGTAACCTTGCCACTTACGTCAATGCTTTTTTTGATGAGCTTGAAGTATATGAGGATATCACGAACAGGCACAGTTATAAGGCTTTTATTCGCGAAGCGGTCCGCAGTTTTCTGGAAGACGAAAGCCAGGATAACGCATACGAGGTTTACAGGACCTTTTTTGACAGCTACCGTATCCAGCTCGGCGAAAAGAGCAATTCCTTCCTCGATATAGTGGACATACTTCGTCAGTATGAAGAAACGGCTGCAACGCTGATTGACAAACAGAGAGATCACTTCGTTCATGCAGTCAATGTTTTCGTTACCGGGCTTGCCGTTTTTGCATCCAATGCCGAATACAGAAAAGCGTTTCATTGTGCCGTTCCCGAAAAAGAGTATGCTTTTGCCTATTCCACCAGAAATGAAGAATTCTTCTACCGCTGGGGCATTGCATCGCTGTTTCATGATATCGGATATCCTATTGAGATAGCCGGTCATCAGCTTAACCGCTTTCTGGCTATTGTATCCGACGCCGACGGCAAGGATACGGCCGTAAAGGCAAGAATCAGCTATGAGAATTTCTCGGAACTCAATAAAATAGCCGAAGTCAAGCCTGCCGATGTGTTTTCGGCGGCTTACCGGGAAGCCTATAAAAGTGCCATTTTTATCGATACCGGAAAACCGCTGGAACTGATGGCACACCGCATCAGCCGTGCCTTCGGTACGGATATCGACGAAACGGTTGATTCTCTCCGCTGTTTCACGGCAAGGATGGCCGACACGGGTTTCATCGATCACGGCTATTTCAGTTCGCTTATTATCCTGAAGTGGTACGGCTATCTTATTCAGAAGGCAGATTACAGGAGCGAATATTTCTTCTGGCCCGTTGTGGACAGCGCAACAGCTATTCTTTTGCATAATTATTTCAGGAATGTGCTGCAGAAAGAAGACTTTGAACTCGGTCCCATGAACTGCTCCGATAATCCGATTGCCTGGTTGCTTATTCTCTGCGATGAACTGCAGGAGTGGAACCGGGTTGCGCACGGCATTAAAACCAGAACCTTTACTCTTGCAAACAAGGTCTATTTCGCCCTGAAAGACGGTTACCTTGCCGCCAATTTTGTGACGGCGGAATCCTATCTGCCCGACTCTTTCTGCAAGGAAAAGATTGAGCTCTTAAGGACCGAACTGGATCTGGATTCCGTTTTCCCGAACGGCTTCTTTATAGATAA
>JAZLHH010000004.1:0-3846 GCA_045616745.1 Candidatus Limivicinus sp.
ATCCAGCAGCGGATCGGCGGTAGCCATGAGCGCACGGTTGTGCTCATTTGCAGTCGGGACGGACACTTCCTTCTCCGTGGTAGCTTGTGCTACAGATAATGGTGTAGTTGGCTTCAAACCTGCTGTCGGTACGATTCCCACAGCAGGCGTGATACCGATCACATCTGCTCTTGATGAGTTTGGGTTCTTTACCCGTGACATGGCAGACATGCTGTTTGTAGCTGAACGTCTGGCCATTACACCCGTTTCGGAGCCTGTCGTTTCGCAAGGTCTTTCGGTTCCTTCGGAAACAGACATAACGCGGAGCACCTCTCTCCGGAAATCCCTTGCCGTATGGATGTTCAACCGTGAGTATGTATCTGAAGCGCAGCTGGCGCGCTACGAGATGCTTTTTGACCGCATGAAAGCTGGCGGCTGGTCATTCACCACGCAACCGGGCAGAAATACATTCAAACTGCAGGAAATTGGTTTGAGACGTTTTTCCATGGAACTTCGGGAATATTTAGAGAACCACAAGGGCAGTGCAACGGGAAAAATAACACCGGAAGCAATTTTGGAGACATACCGGAAAGATCCGGAAAAACTGGCTCCTTATGGCACCAGATTTCTGGAGAGATCTTTGGAATATGAATACGACTCTGAGAACACTCATGCAATCGAAGATATTCAGTCAGAGATGAATCAGGAGCACAAACGGCTCACCGAAGAACTTTCCGGCTTTGATTGCTGTGTTATGACCGGCCCGACCTGCATCATGCATTTCGCGGGACTGCCATCGCTGTCCCTCCCCTTCACGGTGGCGGCGGAAAACGGGCTTCCGCGCAGTGTGATTCTTTTCGGTACGGACATGCGGAAACTTTTGGCCGCCGGAAAAGAAATCGAGCGGTATGGGGACCCGATTCCTCTGCCAAAACTGACAGATGCATTTACTCGGTAAACAAAGCACAAAAGGACGGTTCTTTTGTGTTTCCGGGACTTTCTCAACACCCCGATGGAAAGGCTGTCATATCACGATTTCAGAGAAGAAACAAAGAAATCCGAACCCATTCCCAATCGGGATCAAGTTCGGATTTCTTCTGTATGGTGGAGCTGACACTCGAACCCCGTCTCGCTCATTCCATTCGCTCGGTCAGCTTCGCAATAGTCGTCCCGCTTCACTGTCGTTCGCGGCACTCCTTTGTTCAGCCGACTTCCGCCTCGTTTTCGCTTCGCGAACAGCCCACTGGGCTGACACTCGAACCCCGTCTCGCTCATTCCATTCGCTCGGTCAGCTTCGCAATAGTGGTCTCGCTTCACTGTGGTTCGCGGGACTCCTTTGTTCAGCCGACTTCCGCCTCGTTTTCGCTTCGCGAACAGCCCACTGGGCTGGCACTCGGCTCCGTCCCTCTGCAATGCGATTCGGAAAGACTGTAGAGGCAAAAAGGTGCAACTCCATAGTTCAGCACAAGAAAAGACCGTCCACAAAGCACGGGCTTGTCTTGTGTGGAGCATAGGGGAGTCGAACCCCTGGCCTCTACAATGCGAATGTAGCGCACTACCAACTGTGCCAATGCCCCGTGCACAGGCGAGTATATCACAGCCATATAGGAAACGCAAGCACTTTTTGTCGCATCGGTCCCGTACCGTTTTATATTCTGTTATGATATAATGCCATCAGAAATACAATGTTGCCGGAGGTTACAGATGAAGCATATTCCTGTCGGAACGACTGTTGAAACCGGGATCCTGAGCTTTGAAGATGCTCTGAAGCCGTCTCCCGAGGTACCCTATGACCGGGAAAAATGGCTCTACGTTCCGGATTTTTACTCCGAATACCGGTATATTCTCGGTACTGCGGGAACCCATCCGCTGATCTGTATCGGGGTCAATCCTTCCACCGCTCAGCCGGACCGTCTGGACAACACACTGAAAAGTGTGGAGCGTGTGGCGCATTTTAACGGCTTTGACAGCTTTATCATGTTCAACGTCTATGCCCAGCGTGCCACTGTTCCGGATGACATGGAAAAGGTCCTGAATCCGGAGCTTCATCAGGAAAATCTGAAAGCCTTCCGCTGGGTCCTGGAACATTCCGGATCCGCGCCGGCTGTCTGGGCTGCCTGGGGAGCCGTCATTGAAAAACGTGATTATCTTCCCCACTGCGTTCTGGATATGGCGGAAGCCGGCAAAGAATTCGGTGCAGTCTGGTATACCGCCGGTCAGAGATCCAAAGCCGGTCACCCGCATCATCCCCTCTACCTTCCGAAAGACTCGGTCCTCGAGCCTTTCGATGTCGAATCCTATTGTTCCGGTCTTCTTTGACAAGCCCGTTTCCAGAAGCCGCAATCGCTCGTACACTTTCCACTAACTACTAACCACTGCGAAGCCCGCAGGCTTCGTTCCACTATTCACTATCCCCTATCCACTATTTTCTTGTTCGCCTTGAAAACCCTATCCCCTGCACTTATAATAGGATGCAGAAATGCATCCTTTTTTCGTGGAGGAATCTATGAACGTAGCGCAGCTTGCTGACCAGCTCAGAAGAGATAATTTTTTCATGAAGGACGTGACCCGTTGGGAGGTCATTCCCGCGCGTCCCGCCAGTACTTTGCCGTTCCCGGACTCTCTGGATGAGCGGCTGAAGCCGGTTCTTGCCGCCCGCGGCATCCATTCGCTTTACAGCCATCAGGCACACAGTATTGAGGCTACGTTCCGCGGGGAGGATGTGGTGGTCGTCACGCCCACTGCTTCCGGCAAGACCATGTGTTACAATCTTCCGGTTCTGTCCTCCATTCTGAAGAACAATGATTCCAGAGCACTGTATCTGTTCCCTACCAAAGCGCTGTCGGCCGATCAGGTCAGTGAACTGTACGAATTGATCGAAGCCATGGGTGTGGATATCAAGACCTATACCTATGACGGCGATACTCCTGCCGCAGCCCGGAAAGCGGTCCGGCAGGCAGGGCATATCGTGGTCACCAATCCTGACATGCTTCATTCCGGCATCCTTCCCCATCATACCAAGTGGGTCAAGCTTTTTGAGAATCTGGAATATATCGTCATCGATGAGATCCATACCTATCGCGGTGTTTTCGGTTCCAATCTGGCCAATGTGCTGCGCCGGCTGACCCGTCTGTGCGAATTCTACGGCAGCCATCCGAAATATATCCTTTGCTCAGCCACCATTGCCAACCCCACTGAGCTGGCTGAGACGCTCATCGGTCGTCCTGTGACCCTGATTGATGACAACGGTGCCCCCATGGGGGAACGGCACTTTGTCTTCTATAATCCTCCGGTAGTCAACCGGCAGTTGGGCATCCGTGAAGGCTGTATCCCGGTCACGCGCGCCATCTCCGGAATGCTGCTCAAAAACGGGATCCAGACGATCACCTTTGCGCGTTCCCGTCTGACTGTGGAAGTTCTGACCAAGTATCTGAAAGACATGGTCCGGGATCCGTTGGGGAACGCCGGACGCGTTCGCGGCTACCGCGGCGGATATCTGCCCACGGAACGCCGTGCCATTGAAAAAGGACTGCGTGCCGGTCAGGTCGACGCGGTCGTATCCACCAACGCGCTGGAGCTTGGTATAGATATCGGTGCCCTGGATGCCTGCGTGCTCAGCGGTTATCCCGGCACCATCGCCAGCGCCTGGCAGCAGGCTGGCCGTGCAGGCCGCCGGAAAGGGACCAGTATCGTCTTCTTTATCGCGTCCTCTGCCGCCATCGATCAGTATATCGTCAATCATCCGGATTACTTCCTGCATCAGTCTCCCGAAAACGCGCTGCTGAACCCGGATAACCTCTATGTTCTCCTCAGTCATTTCAAGTGTGCCGCCTTTGAGCTGCCCTTTGAGGATAATGAGGGCTTCGG
>JAZLHH010000005.1:0-34505 GCA_045616745.1 Candidatus Limivicinus sp.
TACGATCCGACTTGGATCATACAGTTCTGTATACCAAGGCAACCCTGGACGGAATCTCCTCTGTGATTTTTTCGGCCAGCATGGGAATTGGAGTTATGTTCTCCGCAATTCCGATTCTGATTTACCAGGGGCTGATCGCACTTTTTGCCGGGGCATTGCAGGGGGTTCTGACAGAAACGGCTGTCAACGAAATGTCCTGCGTCGGTTATGTTCTGATTATGGGAATAGGATTCAATCTGGCGGGAATGACTAAATTAAAGATTGCAGATTTCATGCCGGCCATCATTATTGCCCCAATACTGGCAGGAATTGTTGCTTTGTTCTAAAATATTCACTAAATAATGAATAATTCATATAAAAGATGCATATTTCAACTAATTTTTGGAAAATATTCAAGAAAGGTGTTGACATATGCATTTTTTAGGTTTAATATACGCAACGTAAAATAAATTACTCGTAAGGAGAACAGAAATGAAAAAGATTTTAGCTTTAACACTTGCACTTTGCATGGTATTTGCGCTTTGCGCATGCGGCAAAAAGTCCACGGCGAACGCCTTTACCGTAGCACTTTCTCCCGACTTCGCACCGATGGAATTTGTCGATACGACGAAGTCCGGTCAGGAGCAGTATGTTGGCTTTGACGTAACGTTGGCAAAGTATATTGCCGCTGAACTCGGCAAAGAACTTGTGATCAAGCCTATGAGCTTTGATGCATGCCAGGCTGCCGTACAGAGCGGTAATGTCGACTGCTCCATCTCCGGTTTCTCCTACACTGAGCAGCGTGCAGAAAACTTCAACCTCTCCGATTACTACTATGCAGGAGAGAATGAGACGGAACAGGCAATCATCGTCCTTAAGGAGAAGGAAGGCCAGTTCAGCGCCGCTTCCGATTTCTCCGGTCTCACCGTCGGTGCTCAGGTTGCTTCCCTCCAGGAAGAGCTGTGCAACACGCAGCTGCCCGATGACGTGAACATTGAACTTTACACGGATATCGGCACGGCCGTTGAAGCACTCCGTAACGGGAAGATCGATGCTCTTGCAGTTGCAAAAGGCAACGGCGATGCAATCATTGCCAACAACGATGCCGTTGCAATGTCCGGCTTCCTGTTTGAAGTATCTGCCGAAGCAGAGAACAACCTGATTCTCATCAAGAAGGGTAACGATGAACTGACCAAGCAGATCAATGAAGTTCTTGCCAAAGCATACGCCGGCGGACTCTATGGTCCCTGGTACGAAGAGGCCAAAGCTCTTGCCGGAATCGAAACCTCTGCTGAGATTTCTTACACCGATGCTGGTGAAGTGGATGCTGGCTGAGAAGAAATCAGTTGGTGTCTGAATATCTGATTCATGCGTGTTTCTTGCCGTCGGGGGGAACTTCTCCGACGGCAAGTTCCGGTTTTGAAATATCGAAAGGGAGGTTCCGCTGTTGAACTTTTTTGCTAATGTAGTTAAGATAATGTCTCAGTACTGGCAGCAGTTTTTAATAACGGGTGTTTCCTATACTTTGCTGCTGTCCGTAATAACCGTTGTTTTCGGAGCACTCCTGGGCGTGTTTGTTGCTTTAGGGCGTTCCTCTAAATTCGCACCTCTGAGGGTTCTGATTGTTGCCTTTGTAGAAGTAATCCGCGGTACCCCGATGCTTCTGCAGCTCTATGTAGGCGTGTTCCTCATCCCGAAGATGCTTCCGTTTGATGTGTCCGATTTTCTCTGCGTCTGTGTAGCACTTGTTCTCAATTCGGCGGCTTACGTTTCCGAAGTCTTCCGTTCCGGAATTGAAGCAGTTGACAGGGGGCAGACGGAAGCGGCCCGCAGCCTCGGCCTTGATTCGAAGCAGACGTTTTTGCGCATCGTTCTTCCGCAGGCCATCAAGAATATTCTTCCGGCTCTTGGCAACGAATTTATCATGATTATAAAAGACACGTCGCTGGCGTCGACGTTCTTTATCGGAGAAATCATGACAGCCTGTATCGTCGTCAAGGGGAAGACGTACCTTACGTTTGAATGTATGTTTATTGTTGCGGTGATTTATTTTGTGATGACGTTCATTCTCAGTAAAGCATTCGGCGCAATGGAAAGGAAGCTGCACGCAAATGATTAAGACGGTTGATCTGAATAAAAGTTTTGATGTTAAGGGATCGAAGCTGCATGTCCTTAAGGGCGTCAGCGAGCATATCCAAAAAGGCGAAGTGGTCTCCATTATCGGGCCTTCGGGCGGCGGCAAGAGTACCTTCCTGCGCTGTCTGAATCTCCTGGAAACGCCCGATTCCGGTCATATATACTTCGAAGGTGTGGATATTACCGATGAAAAGATTGATATCAACATTCATCGGCAGAAAATGGGAATGGTCTTTCAGCACTTCAATGTATTCCCGCACCTGACGGTTCGCGAGAACATTACGATTACCCCGGTGCTGACGAAAAAGAAAACGCAGGCAGAAGCGAATGAAATGGCGGAAGCACTCCTGAATCGAGTCGGGCTGCTGGACAAGATCGAAGAGCATCCGACGCGCCTTTCCGGCGGGCAGAAGCAGAGGCTTGCCATTGTCCGGGCACTTGCCATGGAACCGGACGTCATGCTTTTTGACGAACCCACATCGGCTCTTGATCCGGAAATGGTCGGCGAAGTCCTTCTTGTTATCAAAGACCTGGTGAAGAGCGGGATGACTTCTGTGATTGTTACGCATGAAATGGGGTTTGCCAAGGAAGTTTCCAACCGTGTCCTGTTCATGGATGGCGGCATCATCGCAGAGAGCGGGTCTCCGTATGAAGTGTTCAATAATCCGCAGAACCCAAGGACGAAAGATTTTCTTGCAAAGGTGTTATACTGATGAATAAACAGGAATCATGCAGCTTTATTGAAGAAAAGAAAGACCTGGTTTTGGGTATTTCTCACAAGATCTGGGAGTATGCTGAGACATCCCTGAAAGAGTACAAATCGGCGGATCTGTATAAAAAGGCCCTGGCAGAGGAAGGCTTTTCAGTTGAGGACTGCCTTTGCGGTATTGATACGGCTTTTTGCGGATCGTACGGCTCCGGAAAGCCCGTCATTGGGATTCTTGCGGAATTTGATGCTCTTTCCGGACTTTCGCAGAAGGCTTTCTGCACAGAGCGGACGGAGATTGTATCCGGCGGAAACGGTCACGGATGCGGTCACAATATGTTGGGAGCGGCATCTTTCGGCGCGGCGCTGGGCATAAAGCATTATATCGAAGAGAACCATGTACAGGGAACCGTTATCTTTTTCGGTTGTCCTGGCGAAGAGGGCGGGGCATCAAAGGCTCTGCTCGCCAGAGAAGGTGTCTGGAACAAGCTGGATGCGGCACTGACGTGGCATCCGGGAGATGCCAATGAAGTATCGTCCGGAACGTGCAATTCCTGTGTGCAGGTCATATACAGCTTTAAGGGAATTGCGGCTCATGCTGCCGGAGATCCGGAAAACGGACGTTCTGCACTGGATGCACTGGAGCTGATGAATGTTGGCGTTCAGTTCCTGCGTGAGCATGTGAAAAGCGATGCCAGGATTCACTATTCCATTCTGAACGCCGGCGGAATCTCCCCGAATGTTGTGCAGCCTACAGCGGATGTTCTGTATATGATTCGCTCCAATAAGGTAAAAGATGTCCTCGAGCTGGAAAAGCGAGTGGATAAAATTGCCGAAGGTGCGGCCATGATGACGGAAACAGAAATGAACAAGACCTTCGTTGACGGCTGTTCGGACACAAAATACAATACGGTTCTTCAGAAGCTGCTCTATAAGAACATGTCGGAAATTCCCTGCCCGGAGTACAGCGAAGAGGAACTGGAATTTGCCCGGAAGATCAAAGAAACATACAGATCTTCCCATATTCTGCCGGGACTGGGCGCAGAGCATGATGCAGCGATTGCCGATTGGGTGAAGGATTCCAGCAATAACGGAACAGCCGTTATGAACGGATTCGTTATCCCTCTGTATACCGGCTATCATTTCAGCCCGGGTTCAACGGATGTCGGAGACGTAAGCTACAATGCACCGACGGCCCAGTTCGATGCCGCCACCTGGCCGAGTGAGTGCCCGGGGCATTCCTGGCAGAATGTTTCATGCGGTAATTCCTCCTTAGGTGATAAAGGCCTGCTCTACGCTGCCAAGGTCCTTTGCGGCGCGGCAATTGACCTGCTGGCAGACAGCAATCTCGTTGAAAGCGTCAAAAGTGAATTCGCGGCTGCCAGAGAAGACTATTTCTGCCCGGTTCCGCAGGGCGCAAAACTTTATGTGATCGGGTAATGTTTGCTGACACGCATGCGCATTACGATGATGCTGCTTTTGATAACGATCGGGAAAAACTCCTGAGAGATATACATAAAACGGTTGACATAATTATAAACCCTGGATGTGATGTGCCGTCGTCGAAGAAGGCGGCAGAATTGGCGCTGTCCCACGACTTTCTGTATTTTGCAGCCGGGCTTCATCCGGAAGAGGCGAATAAGGCAGACCCTCTGTGGCTGGATGCCGTTGCTTCCCTGTGTACTGATAAAAAATGCCTGGCCATCGGAGAAATCGGGCTCGATTACTATTGGGATTCTTCCTGCAAGGATCTGCAGAAAGAGGTATTCAGAGCGCAGCTGGAGCTTTCACTGTCCTTGAACCTTCCCGTTATCATTCACGACAGGGAAGCCCATGGAGACTGCCTGGAGATTGTGAAGGACTATCCGGGGATTCGCGGGGTTTTTCATTGCTTTTCCGGCAGTGCCGAGATGGCGGAAGAACTCCTGAAAAAGGGCTTTTATCTGGGTTTTGACGGTCCGGTTACCTACAAAAATGCCCGAAAGACCTTGGAAGTTCTGGAAATCTGTCCGCTGGACAGGATTCTGATTGAAACAGACAGCCCTTATCTGGCACCGGTACCCGTCAGAGGAACGCGAAACTTCTCCGGCAATCTGGTTTTCATCGCGGAAAAAATCGCTGAAATCAAGAAGATTTCTCCGGAGCGCATTGCGGAGATTACAACTGAAAATGCAAAAGCCTGCTTCCAGATCTGAAGCAGGCTTTTCTTACGTTTTTCTCTTCCCGGGAATCAGCCCCAGGTTGCGTAATAATTAGAGTAATCAGCGCCTTGAGTTTTATATTCAAAGGTGCCTTCCAGTTTGCTCATGGTTCTTTCGTATCCTTCATTGTCTTCAGGATACGGGGTGGGGCAATAGTCATTGTAGGATGCATAGTCATTGTAATTGGTATTGTTCGCTTTCGCATTGGCCGCATCGATTTTACTGGTTACGGCACAGGGAATGGCTTTGAAACTGTCGTAGGATACCTTTCCGTCAACATCCCGTTTGATAATTGCCTGGACAATGGCTGTATCCGGGTCGGAAGGCTCTGTGGAACCGCCGAATACCCAGTTTCCCATGGAATACATAATGAGCTTTCCGTTGTAAATTTCTATAGGTTCCAGACAGTGCGGGTGACTGCCGTAGACGATATCAGCGCCGGCGTCGATGCACTTGTGCGCCAGATTCACCTGATTTTCGTTGGGAACATAGTACAGCTCCTGTCCCCAGTGGAACATACAGATGACAAGATCCGCCCCCTGCGCCTTCATCGCATCAATGGCAGAGGCTATGGAATCCCAGCGATCTTCCGGATGATAGGTGTTGTACCCGGTATAAATCCCGAGCTTTAAGCCGTTTTTGGTTTCCACAATGATATGCTCGTTGTCATTGACGTGGGGAATACCGACGGTATCCAGCGCAGCGCAGGTATCATCACGGCCCTGCTCGTAATAATCCATGGTGTGATTGTTGGCCATGGTGACAAAGTCAACACCGCCTTCGCTTAATATATTGGCATAGGCAGTAGGACAGCGGAAGGAGAAGGTTTCTCCGGAGGAGGCGGTTTTGTTATCGGAAAGCGTGCATTCCAGATTTGCCAGGGTGTATTCGTCTTCGGAGAAATACTGAACCGTATTCTGATAGGGATACGCGTAATTCTCTCCCACGGTCATAGGAAGACCGTATTCACTGTAAACAAAGTTGGCGTTGGACCATAAAGTGTTGTCGCCCAGAAAACTCAGAGTAAAGAACTCCGGCTCCGGTTCCGGAGTGGGCTCGGGCGTCGGCTCCGGCGTAACCTCAACATAGGAAGTGGGGGAGAGCGGAACGGCAGTGGGCTCCGGCGTCGCCTGCAGCCGGAGTTCGTCCGCCTTCAGACGGGCTTTACAGATTAAGGCAATGACTCCTGCGCCGATAAGGGCAACAAGAAGTATTTTCAGAAACTTTTTCAATGGATCGGAACCAGCTTTCCCTGTACTACATAGCGGGCATCGTTATACTCATAGGTGCACGTTGAAAGAGTGATGATTCTGTCACCGGGCTTCACATCCACATCGGAGGTGAACTTGGAAGTTCCGATGGAAGTATCCAGATAGGTCTGCCATGCAGCTTCGTCACCCAGAGTGATGTTATAGACGTCAGAGTCTGCCGGGGTAACAAAGGCGGAAAAGAGCTCAATCCGATAGTTGTATTTCGGAGTATTCAGATACATGACAGGATGCTTCTCATAGTATTCCTGATAGCTGTAGGATTCCAGACTTGCGAACATGGAACCGTCGTTCATATGATGACCGTATACAATGTTGTTATTGTCCTGGAAATTTTTGG
The DNA here is from genome assembly GCA_045616745.1 of Candidatus Limivicinus sp. Taxonomy (GTDB): domain Bacteria; phylum Bacillota; class Clostridia; order Oscillospirales; family Oscillospiraceae; genus Limivicinus. Next base: position 6,631 of record JAZLHH010000005.1, read on the forward strand.
TGTTCATGCATTCCACAAACAGCGTGCCGGAAGAATTGTATGTTCCGTTCAGCTGCCGGTTGAGGTAGTAGGCATTGTCATCATACTGAGCAACCGGATAATTAATCACCGTATCCGGGCAGTACAGCCAGCCGACGATATCCGGGTAATCCTTCAGAAGCTGATCCCAGTCTGTCGAAAGAGGAGATACTTCGTCATCAAGAACCACTTCATCCTCCGGCTTTGCCGACGGAACAGGCGTTGCTTCCGTTTTATCAGTGGATGTATAAGTTGAGCTGAGATCATCATAAAAATTCTGAGATGCTTTATATTCCAGCTGCTTGGAAATCAGCTTATATCCGGCGAACAGGAAAACACATATGCAGATAATCAGCATGATAATGATGAACGCTCTGGTGGATTTTTTCATAGTTTACCCTTTCAAGAAACACGAATACCTTTTATTTTACAACAGTATACTATCTAAATATGAATAAATAAAGCACTTTAGAAATATTCTAAAGTGCTTCAAGAGGCGCCACCCAGACTTGAACTGGGGAATCGCGGATTTGCAGTCCGCTGCCTTACCACTTGGCTATGGCGCCATAAAAAAAGAGCGGCTTACGAGGCTCGAACTCGCTACCTCCACCTTGGCAAGGTGGCGCTCTACCGGATGAGCTAAAGCCGCAAATGGTGCCTCAGGCCAGAGTTGAACTGGCGACACGCGGATTTTCAGTCCGCTGCTCTACCTACTGAGCTACCGAGGCAAATATGGTGGAGACTACTGGACTCGAACCAGTGACCCCCTGCTTGTAAGGCAGGTGCTCTAACCAGCTGAGCTAAGCCTCCGAACGACAGCTTGATAATAATACAAGATAATTCCGGCTTTGTCAATTATTTTCTTTCGGTAATTATAAAAAATCTGTCTTTTTTTTGGAGAACGCGAGGAGCAGAAAAATGAGCGGTCCTGAGGCAGTCCGTGATGAAAGAGAGAGAGTAGGCATACTCAATATGTTCTTCACAGCTGCGCTTCCAAAGCTTTCCCTGACGCTCAAACAGATCGATGCCGTGGCAGAGACAGTTCTCAGTTTCATCGAAATCGGAGCGCCAGAGACAGAGCGTGTCATCGGTCTCATCCACAGAGGTTGCACCGTCCATGGAACGAAGCCATTCTTCCGGCCGGATGTCGAATATCAGCAGCCCGTCAGGACGGATAAAGAGATGGAGACGCCGGAGCACTTCGGGAAAATCAGAAGGGGGAATGTAATTGATGCTGTCGAGGGAGGAAATACAGGCATCTACGGTTCCGTAAAGATCCAGCTCCGCTGCGTTCTGACAGATGAACAGAGTGCCGGGGGACTTCTGCATGGCCTCCGTCAGCATCGATTCCGAGGCATCCACGCCAATCATTTCATAGCCCTCCTGCGCCATCATGGCGGTGAGCGTTCCGGTTCCGCAGCACAAATCAAGAATAAGACGGAACTCTCCGCCGTTTTCGGAGAATTCCGACTCATACAGCTCTATGAACTTGGAATAGGGAACATCGCCGGTCAGAGAATCGTATTTTGAAGAAAGTGAGGAATACGCGTTCATTTCCGATATCCCAGACGGTCAAAGACGATATCGTATCCGCCGTTGCCATACTGGAGAGAACGGTTGACACGGCTGATCGTGGCTGAGGAGGCGCCCGTTTTCTGGAGAATATCATTGTAAATCATTCCCCGGTCCAGACACTGCGCAACTTCATAGCGCTGCTCCATGGCCTGCAGCTCCGTTACCGTACAGAGGTCGTCAAAGAAGGCCATGCACTCCTCCATGGTCTTAAGCTGCAAAATCGCTTTGTACATTTCTTCGTTTCTCGGCTTTTTATTCACCTTGTACATAATATGACCTCCAACATTCTGCTTTTATACACTAAAGGGTAACACTTTATCGAATAAAAGTAAAGTTGAAAAACATACAAAAAATGACTATAATATTTATACAAAAATCACAAAAGGCGGAACCTCTTAATGAATCAGTTGATTTCAGACTTTCTGGACAGACACGGGTTGAATCCTCCGGTAATTGACCCGGCGAAGGCTGCGGAAAAAATCTGTGAACATATGAAATCCGGGATTTCCGGAAAGATTATCGATATGCCGATGATTCCGACGTACCTTACAGCAGAGGGTACGGCACCGGAAAACGTCAATGCCATTGTTATTGATGCGGGAGGAACGAACTACCGCTGCGGTATTGCTGTGTTCCGCGGAGGAAAATGCACGGTTTCGGATGTCCGTGCAGCCAGGATGCCCGGGACGGACGCCCCTGTGAGCTGGGAGGAGTTTATTTCCTTCGTGGCAGACAGCATTGAGCCGTTCCTTGACAGAGCCGATTGTATCGGATTCTGCTTCTCCTACAGTGCAGAGATTACCCCTGAGAAAGACGGAATCGTCAATGGTGTTGACAAGGAAGTCATCATTACCGGATGTGAAGGAAAGCGAATCGGGGAGTCTCTCAATGCCGAGCTGATTGACCGCGGGTATCTGCCGAAGAAAATCGTAGTAATCAATGACACGGTGGCGGCGCTTTTCGGCAGCAGCGCAGAGCTTGATAAATCGGCTTACAGCGATCTGTGCGGTATGATCTGCGGGACGGGGTTCAATGTTTGCCTGAGTCATGAAGGAATGATCTACAACTGCGAGGCGGGGTTCTATAACGGAGTGCCCCGGGGAGATGTGGACATAGAACTGGACCGCTGCAGTCAGCAGCCGGGGGAAAAGCTCATAGAAAAGATGATTTCCGGCGTCTATATCGGCCAGATCTGCAGGCTGGCGCTGGAATTTGCAGAAAAAGAAGGCTGTATTGCACAGGGCTTTACCGACAGGGCAGAGAAGCTGGAGAATTTTGACGGAGCGACGGTCTCCAATCTGGCATCCGGAAATGATACTTTCTCCCTTTTTACGCGTCCGGAAGACCTGGAGTTCGCAAGAGAAGTAAGTCTTGCCATCTTCAGAAGATCGGCAAGGTGTGCAGCTTCCGCGGTGATTGCGGTAATGCTGCTCAACGGCAGCGGTACCTCGAAGGACAGGCCTGCCTGCGTCTGTGCAGAAGGTTCGCTGATTGCCAAAAGCCGGTTTTTCCGTGAAGAACTCGTCTCTGCGCTGGAAGAGTATGCGGAGCGGGGAATGAATCTTTATTGCAGAATCGTGCTTGGCAACGGTACAACGCTTCCCGGATCTGCTTCTGCCGTACTGATCAATTGAGATTACCGTACCAATAAAAGAAAACCCGGCGGATCAAAATCCACCGGGAATTTTTATGAAATTTTCAGAGTTTCCCAAAGTGTGTTGATGTATTCCAGCACTTCGGCACTGGGACTGCGGTAGGCATACCTGTTGTACTTCTCATTGAAGCCGTCTTTTTCCGCATAGAGAATGTCATAGGTTTCATCGCCGATATAATCCAGATATTCCTCGCTGTTGTATACCACACTGTTGGGGCAGGCATAGTAGATATACTCTGCATTGGCCACGGCAGGTTCTTCCGACAGCATGTAGTTGATGAAAATCTCTGCAAGCTCCTTGTCGGAACAGCAGGAAGGAATACACATGGCATCAACAAAGTAATTGGTGGGATCCGGATAGTAGAACTGCAGATCTACGCTCTCAGCTGCGGCATCCAGCATGATGAAGTAGTCACCGGCATAGTAGGCAGCGACGGAGCCTTCTCCGGATTCCATCATGTTGTAGATTTCATCCATAACGTAGCTTTTTACCAAAGGATACTGGACAGTCAGCTCTTCCAGGGCTTTGTCCCACTCGGCAAAATCTTCCGAGTTTACATCAAGGTTGTTCTTATATTGCGCTGTTGCAAAGGCATCGCGGGAATTGTTGAACTGAAGAATCTGCCCCGCATATTTTTCGTTCCACATCAGATCCCAGCCACCGATGTCTTCCTCGTCTACCACATTGGCATCATAGATAATACCTACCTGTCCGTAGGTATAAGGAACCGTGTATTCATTGGTTTCGTCATAGTACAGCCCGCGGAAAGCATCTTCGATATACCTGTAATTGGGAATATTGTCGAAATTGAGAGGCAGGAGCATTCCTTCGTCCTTCATGCGCTTGATCATGTAATCGGAAGGGATAATCAGATCATAGCTCACGGCGCCGCCGGAAAGCTTGGCGTACATGTCTTCATTGGAAGCAAAGGTGGAATAATTCACATGAACACGTTCGCCGTATTCTTCCTCGTACCATTCTTCAAAAGCCTTGACGGTATCCAAAGAATCATCCGAGCCGTCGGAGATGTATTCGCCCCAGTTATAGACATTGAGAATTCTGGTGCCTGCGCGGTTGCTCAGAACAACAATCAGGGCAATGATTGCGAGAATGGCTCCCAAAATGCCGATGACGGCGAGCTTCCCGGAGCCCTTCTCACGATAACGACGTTCCTTGCTTTCCTTATCACTGTCCTTCGTGGAGTTGGAGACAATTAAAAGCGTCAGGATGACAACAAAGATAATGGTTGCCAGAGCGTACATTTTTGGCGTTACCGTCTTCTTGGTCATGTTGTAAATTCGGATCGGCAGAGTCTGGAAGGAGTTTCCGGTGGTGAAGTAACTGATTACGAAGTCATCCAGAGACAGCGTGAAGGACATGATAAGTCCGGTGATGATGCCGGGGAGAATCTCCGGCAGAGTGGCCTTCAAAAAGGCACGAACCGGCGTGCAGCCCAGGTCCATGGCTGCTTCGGGAAGAGACCTGTCCATCTGATCCAGCTTGGGGAGAACCTCCAGAATCACATAAGGGAGACAGAAGGTGATATGTGCAATCAGCATGGTCCAGAAGTTGAGACTGGTAGTCAGACCGAACAGCCGGCCGATGAACACGAACATGAGCATCAGCGAGATACCGGTGATGATGTCCGGATTGATCATGGGAATGTTGGTTACCGTGTCCAGACCGGCACGGAGATAACGGTTCTTCAGCTTGTCCATTCCGACGGCGGCAGCCGTGCCCATTACGGTGGATATGAGAGCAGCGGACAGAGCCAGAATCAGCGTGTTACGAACCGAAGTAAGCGTTTCCGTGTCCTTGAGGAGCTCCCGGTACCAGTCAAATGAGAAGCCGGAGAAAACGGAAAGACTCTTGGAAGCGTTGAAAGAGAAGAAAATGAGAATGGCGATCGGTGCGAAGAGGAAAATCATCACCAGAACCATGTAAATTTTCGAAACTTTTTTCATGCGCGCCTCCTTGTGAGATTCTGGAGCAATGCCATGAAGACAAGCAGAATAATCATCATGATGAGCGCAATGGCGGCGGCAAAGTGCAGATTGTTGGAAACATACTGCCCCTCAATGGCATCACCGATGAGGTAGAACTTGCCGTTGCCCAGCTTCTGGGAAATATAGAAGGTGCTGATGGAAGGAATGAGAACCATGGTAATGCCGGAAATGACACCCGGCAGGCTCAAAGGCCAGATCACGCGGCGCAGTACGCCAAAACCGTTGCATCCCAGATCATAGGCGGCCTCAATCAGCTTCACGTCCATCTTTGCCATGACGGAATAAATCGGCAGAATCATGTAGGGGAAGTAGTCGTAGACCATGCCGATGACAACGGCGGATTCTGTTCCGATAATGTGAATCGGATTCAAACCCAGGGAGGTCAGAAAACCGTTGAATATACCCGTATCCTGCAGAATCGTCATCCAGGCGTAGGTGCGGATCAGGAAGTTCATCCACATCGGGATCATGATCAGAGTGATGAGCATCTTCTGCACTTTTCCGGAAGCTTTGGAAATAATATAGGCGGTGGGAAAACCCAGAATCAGGCAGATGACGGTAGAAATTACGGCCAGCTTCAGGGAACGGAAGAAAATGACCAGATAGGTATGTACCGTACCGGATTCCGTGCTGGAGGTTGCGGTAAAGAACCGGATCAGATTCTCCGTTGTGAAGTGAAACTCACTGTCGGTAAACGCATAGTATGCGATGAAAATCAAAGGGACGACGATAAAGAGCACGGCCCAGAAGGAATAAGGTGACAGTGAGAAAAAGCTCGTAAGGCGATCAGACTTACTCTTCACTGCTTCCTCCTTCTTCATCATCCCCGGTCTCTTCCAGCTCGTCAAACTCGTTGGAGTAAGAAGAGTAGTCACCGTAGAGCCCGGAGTATTCGGATTTCTTCATGATGTGGATGGCATCCGGATCAATGGAAAGACCGACTTCTTCATCCACATCTACGAAGTCCGTGGTCTGAACCATCCACTTGAAGCCTTTAATGTCGATAATGATTTCGTAGTGGACCCCCAGGAAGGTAACAGAAGTGACTACACCCTGCAGCATGCCGTCTTCCTTCCTGACGATGTCGATATCTTCAGGGCGGACGACTACGTCCACATTTTCCCGGCGTCCGAAGCCGGAATCCACACATTCGAATTTATGCCCGGAAAAAGCCACCAGACGGTCCTCCAGCATAACGCCGTCCACAATATTGGATTCACCGATGAAGTCGGCAACAAAGGCATTCTGGGGTTCGTTGTAGATGTCGATAGGAGTGCCGATCTGCTGAATTTTGCCTTCGGACATAACTACTACGGTATCACTCATGGAGAGTGCTTCTTCCTGGTCATGCGTAACGAATACAAAGGTAATTCCGGTTGCTTTCTGAATGTTCTTCAGCTCCTGCTGCATGTCCTTCCGGAGCTTCAGATCCAGCGCGGCCAGAGGTTCGTCCAGAAGCAGTACCTTCGGCTTGGAAATCAGAGCGCGCGCAATCGCGACACGCTGCTGCTGACCGCCGGAAAGAGAAGTGACGGAGCGCTTCTCAAAACCCTTTAAGGCAACCAGCCGAATCATATCGGAGACTTTTTCTTCAATCTCTTCCTTGCTTTCGTGCCGTTCCCGGAGCGGGAACGCGATATTTTCATAAACATTGAGGTGAGGAAACAGGGCATATCGCTGAAATACAGTGTTGACATTGCGTTTATATGGAGGGAGGTCATTGATGGTTTCTCCCAAAAAAACAACATCGCCCTCGTCAGGCGTTTCGAATCCGCCAATAATTCGAAGAGTAGTGGTTTTTCCGCAGCCGGAGGGCCCCAGCAGGGTGAGGAATTCGTTGTCGTAAATGTCCAGATTGATGTGGTCAAGAACGCATTCGCCGTCAAAGGATTTGGTAATATCCCGAAGCTGAATTATTTTTTTCATGTGCTCTAAATCCTATCTTCCAGAGAAATCAAAAATTGAAATTTTTGTCTTTCGTATTGTATCAAAAACAGGGGGGGAAAACAATAAAAAATACGGTGCATTATTATTTATTTTCCGCAGCTCTCCATAGGAAAACCGCAGGCTGTTTCTGCAGGGGCACAGAAGTACTTTTTCGGAAAGTCCTCAGGAAGAAAATCCCGGATTTTGTTCATAAAAAGTTGAAGTTTTTTTCAAAAAAATATATTATGATAAATCAGTAAAAATGTGTGCTGTATGGAGAGTCGTCTGTGAAATATCCTGCTTTGGTCCGTATCTTTTCTGTAGTGCTTGTTATCATGAGCCTGATCTGCATCCTTGCCGGAGTGCGAGGTCTTCAGAAAAACGATACCGATTACCGGAACAATCTGAGAAAACTGAATCTGCTTAATGAGCGGGCCGATACTTATGAGGAATACTCCGGGAAACTGGAGAATCGGGAGAGCTATGCCGATGCTCTCTCTGCCTATGAGGACAGAGACGCAGAGTATCAGAATGCCTCTGCCCAGCATAAGACGGATCTGGCCACCTATTCTGCCACAAAGGGCGGTCTCATCGAGGGCAAGGAGGCTCTGGATACGGCAGCGGATGCTCTTCCGAAGGCAGCTCTGGCGCTGGAACAGGGTGAAGCGCAGCTGAAGGCGGGAGAAGCCGCCTTTGAACAGGGGAGACAGCAGGCAATTGACTTTGCCATGGCAGAAGCGGTGAAGATTGCTCTGGAAAAGACAGACGAAGGTCTCAATCAGGCGCAGGCAGGGCTGGCGCAGGCGCAGGCCGGCCAGGCAGCGGCAAGTGCCGGTTTGACAAAAGCAAAAGAAGGTTTATCGTTAGCTTCTTCCGCTCTGACAGTGGCAGAACAGGGTAAAGCTGCCGCTGACGAAGCCTTTGAAAAGCTGAAAGCAGAAGGCAAAACAGAAGGTGACGAGGAATACGATAAGGCCAGGCAGGCGGCGGAAGATGCCGCTGCCTGCGTTGTAGCGGCCCAGGCGGGTGTCGATACAGCGCAGGGTTACGTCGACCAGGCGCAGGCTGCTGTGGATCAGCTCAATGCTACGATTACACAGCTGACGCAGGCAATTGCAATGGCTGAAGCCACGAAAGCAGCTCTGGAAGCCGGGGACGAGTCGGTGTTGGGGCCGATTCGGGAAGAAGTCACGGCCGCGGTGGATAATTCTGAGGAAATGGCTGCTGCCAGGAAGCAGATGGAAGAGGGCAAGGCGATGCTGGAAGAGGGAAGAAAGCAGCTTCAGTTCGGCTATGACAGCGTGAGCCTGGGCCGTCATGAAATGTGGAAGATGGAACAGGAACTGCCGGACAAGGAAGCAACGCTCCAGGAAGAAAAAGCCCGGCTGGACGAAGAAGCTGAGGAGCTTTCCAGAATCCGGGAGGAGAATGAAGTCCTTCGAAATGATGAACGCCGCCTCACAAGCGCAAAGGTCCTGCTTATGTCCAATCCCAATATTGACGCCGCTGTGTCTGACGGTGCGGAACTTCTGGAAGCTGCGCGTGCCGAGTCTGTCCGGATGGAAGAAGAAATCAGCAAAGACAGCAAAGACAGAAAGCTGATATACTCTGCGCTCTTTGCTGCGGCATTCTTCGGCTTGCTCATGCTTCCCGCAGGATTTGAAAAGCTCAGGTCCCGGTTCTGGCTTCTGATGCCGCCGCTGATGTTTGTTCTGATCTGTGCCGCTGCCTGGGGTTACAATTTCTGGCTCGGCAGAGACCAGCTGTACAGCGGCATGATGTGCGGCATAGTGGGACTGCTGGCGCTGCTGGTGGCAATTCCCCGGAAGAAGAAACCGCATGTTGAATGATTCCTGATTTTTCAGGTGTTATTACCCCCGTATTCTCCGGAGAATGCGGGGATTTTTTTGTGAAAATCCAGAATATCAGTGGAAAAACAGACAAAATGGAGTATACTGAAAACACATTAATTCAATGACATAGGAGGGATTCTGTGACAGGTTATTCTGAATATACCCAGTCTGCGCTGACGGTCCTGCGTGATCCGACGCAGACGATGCACTGGTATCTGGTGCCGTTGCTTCTGGTGGTAATGTATATCGTTACCAAAGAACTGAGCGAGAAGCATTACAAGGTGGTTCTGGCTGGTTTTGCCCTTTGGGGAGTGGACATTTTCAACGAAATCTGGAACTCCATGATCTGCTTTATCAGCGGATATGCTCCGGTGTGGGGTACTCCGGTCGGTGTTGGAAATTCCGCATGGCTTCTGATGATCGGGTACAACGTGGAGATTTCCTTTATGTTCCTGATTATGGGAATCACCGTGTGCCTCATGCTTCCGGAAGACCCGAAGAAGAAAATCCTCGGGATTAACAACCGCATTTTCTACTGTATCGTTCTCACGACCCTGGCAGTAATCATTGAGTGCTTCCTGAATTACTGCGGCGTTCTCACCTGGGAATGGGCTTTCTGGCAGAGGAGCTGCCCCTGGGTTCTCTGGCTGATCGGCTATCTCCCGTTCTTTGCTACAGCTTTTTATGTACATGACAGACCTTCGGTGAAGCAGTCCCTGGCCGTCACCGGAGGAATCCTGGGATTTGATGCACTGCTGATTGTTATCTGTGCATTCCTGGGCTGGATCTGAAGGAGGGATTGTATATGATTATTTCCGGCGGTGCGCTGGCGGTGCTGATTGCCGCGGCAATCATTGACTGCGGCATGGTAGCCGTTGCTTTTCGCAGTTTTCTGAAAAAATAGAACCTGAGAGAGCGGGATTGCCGCTCTCTCTTTCTGCCCGAGCATTTTACATTATCTTTACAAAAGTATACTACCGATTTTTCAATTCCTCTGTTACAATCAAAATAAATTAAAGTGCGAGAAAGGAGTATCCCCGTGATCTATTGTGTGGAAGACGACAGGGACATTCTCGGCCTGGAATTATATACGCTGACGACCTCCGGCTACGCTGCGCAGGGCTTTGCTGACGGCGCAGGATTCTGGGAGGCGATGAAAAAGGAGACGCCGGAGCTGATTCTCCTGGATATCATGCTCCCGGAGGAGGACGGAATCACTATTCTGAACCGGCTGCGCAGCAATCCGGCTACGGGGGAGATTCCCGTGATTATGGCTACGGCCAAGGGTTCGGAATATGATAAAGTCCTGGGCCTGAATTCCGGAGCGGACGATTATCTGGTAAAGCCCTTTGGAATGATTGAAATGGTTTCCCGCATTCGGGCGGTGCTGCGGAGAAGCGGTCCAAGAATGCAGGGCTCCGTGCTGCAGGCGGAAGAAATCGTTCTGGACAAGTCTCAGCATCTTGTCACGGTGGAAGGAAAGCCGGTGCAGCTGACGCTGAAGGAATTTGAGATTCTGCAGCTGTTTCTGGAGAACCCCAATCAGGTCTTCAGCCGCGACAGAATTCTGTCCTCGGTCTGGGGCCAGAACTATCTCGGAGAAACCCGAACGGTGGATGTTCATCTGGGCACTCTCCGGACAAAGCTGGGCCGTGCCGGAAACCGGATTGAAACGGTTCGTGGTATCGGATATAAGCTGACACTGCATGAGTAAGAGAATTTTCCGGGCAACCTGGATGGTGGCGCTTGCGGTGTTTGTTTCGGTTCTGGTACTGAGCATGGGTTTGATGTACCAGTACACCGGAAAGGTTCTCAGTGCCCGATTGAAGGCAGAAACGGATCTGGCTGCTCACGGTGTGGAGCGGGGAGGGCTGGATTATGTTCAGGATCTGGAACCGTCAGACTACCGGATTACCTGGATTGATTCCGAAGGTATTGTACTCTATGACAGCCAGTCCGATACGCAGGGGATGGAAAACCATCTGGAACGGCAGGAAGTGCGGGATGCCATGGAAAAAGGAGTCGGCGAAAGCAGCCGTTACTCCACAACGATGACAACGAAGCTTCTGTATTGCGCCAGACGCCTGAAGGACGGTTCTGTAGTCCGCCTTTCTATCAGCCACTACACCACGGTCCGTCTGTTTCTCAATCTGCTTCAGCCGCTCCTTCTGGTGGCAATTGGAGTACTGGCCGTGTCCCTTCTTGTGGCCCGGCGCATTGCAGCCAAAATTGTGGGGCCGCTGAACAACATGGAGCTGGAAAATCTTCAGGAGAATGAGGATTACCGGGAAATACGGCCGCTGATCAACCGCATCAATGCCCAGCAGACGCAGCTGCGGAAAGATCAGGTGGAGCTGGAAAAGACGGAGCAGATTCGGCGGGAATTTACGGCAAATGTATCTCATGAGCTGAAATCGCCGCTGCATACGATTTCCGGCTACGCGGAGCTGATTAAGGACGGCCTTGCGAGAGAAGAGGACGTCCGCCCCTTTGCAGAAAAGATATACAGCGAAACCTATCGAATGACCCGTCTGGTAGAGGATATCATTGAGCTGACCCGTCTGGATGAAAACGAGGAAACCCTGGAAAAGACGGACTGCGATCTGAACCAGATCGCCGGTAACGCTGTGGAGGCTCTGATGCCTTTTGCCAGAGAAAACGAAGTCAGTCTGGAGCTGCAGGGAGAAGCGTGTCCTATGCAGGCCATTCCGCACCTGATTTACGGTATTGTCTACAACCTGTGTGACAATGCTGTGAAATACAACACCCGAGGCGGCCGGGTAAATGTTACAGTATCCTCCCCGGGCGGAGCCCCGACGCTCATCGTGTCCGACAACGGAATCGGTATACCGGAAGAGCATCAGAACCGGATTTTTGAGAGATTCTACCGCGTAGATAAAAGTCATTCCAAAGCGGTGGGCGGTACCGGGTTAGGGCTTTCCATCGTCAAACATTCCGCCATGATACATCAGGCAAATGTCAGCCTTCACAGCATCCCCGGCGAGGGAACAGAAATTACGGTCACATTCCCGACACCTTAAGTGCCGGGCTTTGTATTTTACAGAAACTTTACAAAACGCCGAGAGAAATTTGATGTTTTTCTGTTAGAATGCGGCCAGCAAAATGAAAAGACAAGGAGTTTCCCTTGAGTATCTTTAATCTGATTTCGCTTCTGGGCGGTGTAGCGCTCTTCCTCTTCGGCATGATGCTGATGGGTGACAACCTGAAAAATGTGGCCGGAAACCGTTTGGAACTGGTCTTATATAAACTCTCCGGCACACCGCTGAAGGGTATTCTTTTGGGAACCGGTGTTACGGCTGTGATTCAGTCCAGCTCTGCCACTTCGGTCATGGTGGTGGGCTTCGTGAATTCCGGCATGATGAAGGTCAATCAGGCAGTCAGTGTCATTAAGGGTGCCATCATAGGCACTTCGATTACCGGCTGGATTATCTGTCTCTCTTCTTTAGGCGGGAACGCCGTAGGATGGGTTGAAATTTTCAGCACGGAAAATATCTCTGCTGCGATTGCCGTAACGGGTATTGTGCTTCGGATGTTTTCCAAGGTGCCGGTCAGAAGGCATGTGGGCGAGATTCTTCTTGGCTTTTCCGTGCTTATGTTTGGAATGAGCACCATGAGCGGTTCGGTAGCCGTTCTGCGAACCAACCCGGAATTTGTCCGGCTGATGACGGAATTTTCCCGTCCGGTCCTCGGAATTCTTGCCGGCATTCTGTTTACGAGTATTCTCCAGAGCTCCAGCGCAGCGGTAGGTATCCTTCAGGCTCTTTCTGTAACGGGGGCCATTCGCTTTGATGCTGCTTTCGCCCTGATTATGGGAATTGCCATCGGGGCGGCTGTCCCGGTACTTCTCTCTGCTGTCGGCGCAAACAGGGAAGGAAAGCAGGTGGCAATTTCCTACCTGGCAGTCAATATCATAGGGGTGACGATTGTCAGCATCCTGTTCTACACCTGGAACAGACTGTTCCCGCTGCCGTTTATGGGCAAGATCATGAATGTGTTTTCCATCGCATTGCTCAACACGGTGTTCCGAATTGTTGACGTTCTTGTGACGGCTCCCTTCCCCAAAGCCGTGGAGAAGCTCAGCAGCCTTCCCCTCCGAAAGAAAGCAGAAACGGCCGCTGCGGAACAGGAAGAGCCGAATCTTCTGGAAGAGCGTTTCCTGAAGCATCCGGCACTGGCTGTGGAGCAGAGCCGTCTTACAATCAATGCTATGGCTGAGAAAACAGAGAGAAATATTATGGAATCTCTGGAGCTGCTGAATCTGTATACGGATCACGGCTATGCAGAAACAGAACGGCTGGAAAACCTGGTCGACAGCTATGAGGACAAACTTGGAACCTACCTGATGCAGGTGACAGGGCCGGAGCTGAATGAAGCCCAGAAGCTTTCCGTCAGCCAGTATCTGCACACGATTACGGACCTGGAGCGAATCAGTGACCATGCCCTGAACATTGCCCAGAGTGCCCGGGAAAAGCATGAAAAGAAAATCAGCTTTTCGCCGGAAGCCGATCGGGAATTTCAGGTTCTGACGTCTGCGTTACGCCGCATCCTGTCCCTCGCTATAACTGCTTTCATTGATGAGGATGTGGATTTGGCGGAGAGAATCGAGCCTCTGGAGGAGCATATTGACAATTTGTGTGATGAGATGAAAATCCACCATATCAAGCGTATGCAGGAAGGAAGCTGTACGCTGGAGCACGGGTTCGTTTTCAATGATCTGATTACCAACTTCGAGCGGGTGGCAGACCATTGCTCGAATCTGGGGCTGGCGGTCATGGAGTTCAAGAACGGGGATCTGCAGGCACACGAATATCTGCATAATCTGAAGCACGAGCAGAGCGATTCCTTCCGTCAGTATCTGGACGAATATGAATCACTATTCTCCCTCTGATATCGAGGGAGATTTTTGTATGCCTGTTTTTTCAGTTACGGGCAGCTTCCTGAGATCCCGCGGATGACGCTGCGTCGTCTGCCAATTCGCGGAGTCTGTCGCCGGCAATGCGGTAAACCGTCCAGTCCTCCATGGGCTGTGCACCCAGGGACAGATAGAAGTCGATGCTGGGCCGGTTCCAGTCCAGACACCACCACTCCAGCCGGCCGCAGCCCCGCTCTGCAGCAATTTTTGCCAGAGTCTCGATGAGACCTTTACCGTAGCCCTTTCCACGGTATTCCGGCATGACGTACAGATCTTCCAGATAGATGCCGGCTCTGCCGAGAAACGTGGAGAAGTTGTGGAAAAACAGAGCAAATCCAACTTCTTTTCCTTCCTCAAGGGGGAAAATGACCTCTGCCTTCTGCTTTTCAAAAATCCACTCCTTCAGCGTCTCTTCGTCGGCAACTACCTCACTGAGCATCTGTTCATAATCTGCCAATTCCCGAATAAAGTGAAGAATCAGCCCGGTATCCGATTCCGTGGCAAATCGATATTCCATAATACCCTCCGTATGAATGATTCGTTATTAATTAATGCCAATGTATCATGTTTTGTGCGGCTCTGTCTATGCATAGACCGAATATTCTCCGCACAGTGTGCTGAACTTTTTTCAAGTTTCAAGATACAAAATGACAAAGAAAGAGAAAAGAACCGGAAAATCCGGTTCTTTTTTATCCTGTCGGTATTCTTCAGATAAACAGGGATATGGTTTCTTTTACCTTCTTAATATCAATCGGCTTTGTAGTGTGTGCATTCATGCCGGCGGCCAGCGCGTTTTGCCGATCTTCTTCAAAGGCGTTGGCTGTCATTGCAATAATCGGAATTTTTGCCAGATTCGCGTCGGGCAATGCGCGGATTTGCCTCGTGGCGGCGTAACCGTCCAGAACGGGCATCTGAATATCCATCAGAATCAGGTCAAAGTCTCCGGGGGAAGAGGCAGATACTTTGCTCACGGCCTCTTGGCCATTTTCAGCGGTATCGGCAACAATACAGCCTTCTTCTTCCAGAATATCCTGAGCAATTTCCCGGTTCAGTTCGTTGTCATCCACGAGAAGAATCCGGACGCCGTGAAGATTTTCCAGCCGGGGAGCCGGCTCGTTCTCCGCCTGAACCTGGCGGATTTCTTCTTCCTCGGCAATGCGGAAGTCCATAAGAACGGTGATTTTCGTTCCTTTGCCGACTTCACTCTGAATGTCGATGCTTCCGCCGAGCAGGTCAACGAGCTTGCCGACAATGGACATGCCGAGGCCGGTTCCCTGCGTTTCCTTCGTGACAGCATCGTCATTGCGCGAGAACTGTTCAAAGATGTGCTCGAGAAACTCCGAAGACATCCCGATGCCGGTGTCAGCAACGACGATTTCATATCTGCCGTACCCCGGCCGCTCACTCTCCAGCTGACGGATTTCTGTGGAGACAGTTCCGCCGTCCGGCGTGTATTTGATGGCATTGGAAATCAGATTGAGCATAATCTGACGCAGTTTCAGACTGTCGTACCATGCATAGCAGTCCCGGATTCCGCTGAGATCCGAACGGAAGGTCAGATCCTTCTTCTGCAGATTCACTTCAAAAATATCGCAGATTACGGCAGCCTGTTCCCGGATATTATTGAGGCTCTCTTCCACCGAGATCTTGTTCGACTCAATTCTCGCCATGTCCAGAACATCATTGATCAGAGAGAGCAGATACTCGCCGGAAGATTTGATTTTCCCGGCACTGTCGATGACAATCTCTTTTTCATCAATGTGCCGCAGCATGCGGTCGGAATAACCGAGGATGGCATTCATTGGGGTTCTGATGTCATGAGACATATTGAACAGGAAGGTGGACTTGGCTCTGCTGGCGGCATTTGCAGCATTTTTCGCGATTTCCAGCTCTTTCTCGCTGGCTTCTATGATTTCCTTCTGCCGGGTAATTTCATTCAGATTTATCTGCAGTTTCCGGGAAACGGCGCTCCGCTCCATCGCATAGGCGATAATCATGAACAGAGCCAGAAGAACCGTGCCTGCCAGGAGCTTATTATTTCGGATATAATTCCAGAGAGAATAATCGTCTGGGGGAGCATGCTGAATTTCCAATGCCTGCAGCTCGGAATCGGAAATCAGGTGAAGTCCCCGATTGACAATGCAAAGAAGCATACCGTTTTCCGGCCTGGTGGAAAAACAGATGGGACAGCCGGTATCGAGAATCCGAATAGAATAGCTGTTAAAGCTTTTATTTATTGCCTCCTGCAGTGCTGTAACATGGGAAATTGCGGCATCTGCCCTGCAGGCGTCCACAGCGGAAATACATTCCGCAACTGTTTCGCACGGCACAATCTCAGCGGTCGGGTAGTATTCATGCACATAGCAGATATTCAGCAGACTGTCGGGAATGGCAAGCTTGGAAATGTCGGTCTCGCGAATCTTTTCGCGGGTGAGCAGACCCATATTTACGTCCTGAATCTTCTCGGAAATAATCATGTTATTGGACTGTGCATAATAATAGCCCCAATAAAACGGGCATACCAGATCCACTGCACCGGAGACCAGAGCATTATGCATTTCGGCTTCCGAATCATAAAGCGTCCACTCTACGGGAATGTCGAGTCCCAGCTTGGCAAACATGTCAGAGATGACATCCGGATAAACGCCGCATACCGCCCCTGTGCTGTCTGTATAGGTATACGGAACATTCTGCCGGAATCCGGCAATTCGGATGGAGTCCCGACTCGCCAGCCAGTCCGTCTCCGCTGCGGACAGTTTGTAGGATGACAGCGTTTCCGAAAGATACTTTTCTTTGAGATGGGATATGGCAAAGGGGTTGATTTCATACATGGTACGGATGGCGGAATTCAGTTCTTCCCGCAAACCTTCCCTGCCGGGTGCCACAGCAAATCGGGAACTCCCAAATCCAACCTCGAACAGAGATGTGTATCCGGAGTCCTGAGATGCGCTGTCGATGTTCAGAATGAAATCAGTAGCACCGGACTGAACCTGCATCCAGGAGTCATCAAAGGACGCTGTGCAGATCAGCTCCATGGAGATGCCGTTGGCTTTTTCCCAGGCTTCAAACACTTCGTTCTGATAGCAGTCTTTGACAGAACTGATTGTCTTCCCGTCCAGATCTTGGATGCTTTTGACGGCAGCTGCGTTTTCATTCAGAGCAGATATAAAATACTGCTCTGCGTAGATTTCCTCATCGGAGAAGAGATGTTTGTCGGCACGGTCTTCGGTATATACCAGACAGGGAAGGATGTCGATTTCCCCACGCAGGAGCAATGGGTACAAAGCATCAAAGTCGCCGTATACGAATTCATAATTCCAGTTGTTGATGGCGGCAACTTCACACAGAAGATCATAGACAAAACCGGATTTTTCTCCGCCTTCTTCTGCACCTAACATATAGTTCTGAAAGCTGAAGTAGCCGAGCCGAATCGTCTTGACGTCGGAGTCAGAGCCCGTTTCCGCAGCATAGGATCCGGCGGGAATCCAGGCAACAAACAGCAAAACAGCAAGGAAGATTGCAGTTAGATTTTTTATTTGTTTCTTTGAATGATTCATAACGGAAAATCCTTTTTACGAACCGATTTATCACTCTGTATTTTACAACAGAAATGCCGCGGTTGGCAATAAAAACCGCGGCAGAGTATGAGAAATATGAACTTATCCGTCAACGCAGAAATTGCTGAAGGGATCCATGAGTTTGCCTTCCCAGCTGAATCCGTTGCAGTTTTCCAGCATAAAGTGCGGAGTGGGGCAGTTTTCCACGGTGCAGTCCAGGAAGGTGACGGTGTCGGAGTCCGTCAGCTGTGCAGCACCCCAGCTGCAGTCATGAATCCGGGTGGACTGGACAGACAGATTCCAGGCATTCCGTGAGGAAATTCCGAGAATGCCGCAGCCGTACAGATCGCAGTGATCCACAATGATTCCGTCGGTTTCTCTGAAGTTCAGGACGCCGCCTGAGCACTCTCCCTGATCCGGCGTGTGTCCCAGAATGACCTTCTCCAGCGAGACGTTTTCACAGCTGCGGAAGTTGAGAACGTTGGCATAACGCGGTTCCGTGACGATTTCCCCGCCGACAATATGGAAGTTGCTCACATTGGCGATGACGAGCTCTGCCCCGTCAAAACACCAGTTCCAGGCATAGCCCTGATCTTCCGGCAGGGTTTCTTCCCACTCTGCAGCGCCCTCCCCGTAATCGGAAGCCTCCGTCAGATTGATTCGGGGAACATCGAGAACGATGATCCGGTCCGAAGCAATGGCCTTCAGGAACTGATCCGCCGTTTTTACGTGGACTTCTTTCGCTCCGGTGATGTCGGGAATCTGCGGCGACACATCGACTGTCCCGATGCCGGCAGAGGAGAGCTGTTCTCCCCAGACGTCGGTGAAGTCTTGTTTCGTCCACGCCTCGCCGTCCACACTGACGGTATTCCCGCCGAAGGGCGTGAACCACGATTCAACGGAATTGTTCCGAAGCGAAAGATCCGAGAAACGGATGTCCCCGATGCAGTCCAGCAGATTTTTCATATGATTGTCGTACACATCCCAGCCGCTGACGCCGACATTCTTCATGACGGAACCGGAAATCAGCGCATCGAAGACGTTTCCGTAGACTTCCATATTCTGAAGCTCCACCCGGGAGACGGAATTGAGAATCACAGCGGCTGCAGCCTGTGCGTAGGCGGCCGAGCTGCCGCAGTCATGAACGGAGACTCCGTCCAGCTGCAGGACCATGCACTGATCCGCACAGATTCCCGCATAGGAGCAGTGGTGAACCTCCGTGTCGGTTACGGTGAGACTGTCGGTGGCAATCGCTTCCAGACCGACGGTTCCGCATCCGTACAGCGAACAGTGATCCACGGTTACGTCCTGGCAGGACGTCATCCGGATGACGCTTCCTTCACAGGCTTCCGCGGCGGAAGTGTGTCCGACGGTCAGACCGGAGAGACAGAGATTGGCACAGTTGTTGAAAACAAGCACGGTGGAACTGCGCGGTTCCGTGAGGATCTTCGCATCTTCTCCGATAACAGTCAGGTTGTCGATGCCGTCCAGAAACAGCTCGTAATCCAGGTCAAATCCGTAGTTGTTCCAGCGATAGCGCTGCTGCGGGTCCACTTTCCCGTAGCGTTCGGCCTCGGTAATATTATAGGTTCCCGGGGCCATGTGAATTTCTGTGTTCGGCCCAATGGCTGCCAGAAATTCATCAATATCGGATACTTCCACAACCTGCGGCGCTGCTTCCTGTGAAGGGGCTGCAGGTTCGGCCGCTTCCGGCGTCACGCTGCCGCAGCAGCAGAGCAGGATACACAGGCAGGAAAGGAAAAGGCAGATTGTTTTTTTCATGGTTATGCCTCCTTTGCAGGATAGCTGTATTATAGCGGATTCTCCCGGAGAAAATATCAAAAAAGTGTAAAAAAACGGCCGGATCTGCATTCCGGCCGCTTTCTTAACCTTCGTATCCCATCGGATTGTGAGACTGCCAGTTCCAGCTGTCCCGACACATATCATCCAGATTGTACTGCGCTTTCCAGCCCAGCAGATCCGCAGATTTGTCCGGATCGGCGTACACTGTGGCCACATCGCCGGGGCGACGGCCCACAATCTCATAGGGAACCTTCTGCCCGGTGACACGCTCAAAAGCATGCACCATGTCAAGGACGGAATAACCGGTTCCTGTGCCGAGATTGAAGACGTTTTCACCTTTGTGCGTCTGCATATATTCGATGGCTGCCACATGCCCGCCCGCCAGATCCACAACGTGAATGTAGTCACGGACGCCGGTTCCGTCCGGCGTGTTATAGTCATTGCCGAAAACGCTGAGATGGTCTCTTCTGCCTACAGCCACCTGGGAAATATAGGGCATCAGATTATTGGGAATTCCGCGGGGATCCTCACCGATCAGCCCTGAGGGGTGTGCCCCAATCGGGTTGAAGTAGCGGAGGAGGGAGACGGACCAGCCTTCATAGGCTTTGGCACTGTCCCGCAGAATCTGCTCGGACATGTACTTCGTCCAGCCGTAGGGATTGGTGCACATGCCGGTAACGGAAGATTCCTTCAGCGGCATGGTGTTTTCTGCGGAGTATACCGTGGCAGAGGAGGAAAAGACAATGTTCTTGACATCGTGATCCCGCATGGCCTCGCAGAGCGTCACGGTGGAGAACAGATTGTTGTCGTAGTACTCCAGCGGCATGACCACGGATTCACCTACGGCTTTGAGCCCGGCAAAGTGAATGACGGCATTGATATCGTGCTTCTCAAAAATCCGGTCCAGAGCGGCACGGTCCCGGACGTCATTCTGATAGAACGTCAGATTCTTTCCGGTAATGTCCCGGACGCGTTCCAGAGACTTTTCACTGGAGTTGACCAGATTGTCGATGACGACAACGTTGTAGCCTTTGTTGAGAAGCTCCACACAGGTGTGGCTTCCGATATATCCGGCACCGCCGGTTACGAGAATGTCCATATATAATACCTCACTTCAAAAGTTCGACAGTGTAAATTCCCTTGTCGCGCATGGCCGCAATGGCAGCGGAGACAGAGGGAAGATCCTCTTTATACGTCATACCGTACCATTTCTCTTCGCAGTCTGCCAGATGAACAACGGCTGTGCCGTCCTCAATGCAGGCATTGACAACGCTCGGAAGAAAATATTCGCACTTCAGGGGATTGGACGGGAAATTCTGCTCGAGCCAGGCAGGAAATCGCTTTTCCAGCTCTTCCAGAATTGCATGGCCGAAGCCCCAGCAGTTCATGGAGACCAGCGTGGAGCCGGGGAGAAATTCCCAGGTCGTACCGCCGTCTTCCGTAAACGCCGCATCATCGCCCCGCTTCTCAATGTGCGTCCGTTCCGTGACGCCGGTCAGAAGACCGTTTTCTCCGGAGCAGACACCGCGGGCCACATAGCCGTTCTCCGTCACCGTGTTGCGGAGAATATAGGCCAGCATCTCGTGTTCATTTTCCGGAAGCCCCCGGGTCAGAAACTCATAGAGCCGGGCAAAGGCGGACGGTCCGTAAAAATCGTCGGCATTGATAACGGCAAACGGCCCGTCAACAGCATCCTTGGCACAGAGAACGGCGTGCCCGGTACCAAAGGGCTTGACTCTGCCCTCGGGAACCGCAAAACCTTCCGGAAGACAGTCAAGTTCCTGATAGACATAGCGCACGTCAAAATACGATTCCATCCGTTTGCCGATGAAATTTCTGAAGTCCTCCGCAATTGCTTCCTTGATGATGAAGACCACTTTCCGGAAGCCGGCGCGGTAGGCATCATACAGAGAGAAATCGATAATGGAATGACCGTATTCATCAACCGGAGTAATCTGCTTGAGACCGCCGAAGCGGCTGCCCATTCCGGCAGCTAAAATGACCAGAGAAGGTTCTTTCATTGCATCGCCTTTCTGCAGTAGAAATTGAATGTTTTCTCCCGAAACAGGGAAGAGGAGTCCATGTGCCCGGGGTAAACCTCACAGTCCCCTTCGATACGGCAGATCTTTGCCAGAGATTCCATGAGCTGGGGAAGATTTCCGCCGGGCAGATCTGTCCGGCCGCAGCTGCCCTTGAACAGCGTGTCCCCTGTGAACAGCGCGTCTTCGCACCGGATGGTGACACCGCCCGGAGTATGACCTGGCGTGGTGATAATTTCAAAACGGAGGCCGGCAGCATCAATCACATCGCCGTCGTCGTAATGGATTGTGTTTTCGAACCTGTCGTCTTTTTCGTGAATATAGACGGGAGCGCCGGTTTCCTCGCGCAGTGCTTCGAGAGCACCGACATGGTCGAAGTGACCGTGAGTAATCATGACAGCGCTTACCTTCAGATGCCGGTCTTCAATATAATCCAGAATGGTATTGCTCTCGTCACCGGGGTCGATAACAACGCATTCGAGCGTCTCTTCATTGGTGACAACATAGCAGTTGGTTTCCAGCTGACCGACCGGAATTGTTTTTATCAGCATTTACAGTTCCTCCGTATCCAAAAGAATCGTGACAGGCCCGGCATTGACGGAAGATACGAGCATCTCTGCACCGAAAATCCCGGTTTCCACATGGAATCCCTGTTCCCGGCACAGGCTGATAATCAGCTCGTATAGGGGAATCGCGATCTCGGGACGCGCGGCTTTGGAGAAGCCGGGCCGGCGGGATTTGCAGTCCGCAAACAGCGTGAACTGGGAGATAATCAGCAGGTTTTTGGCGTTGGCAGCCTCCGGGTTCAGATTCATTTTTCCGTTTTCATCGGTAAAGATCCGCATTCCGCATATCTTGTCGGCAATCTTGCGGGCTTCCGCTTCCGTGTCATTTTCGTGGACACCGAGCAGAATCAGAAATCCCCTGTCTATCTGCCCGTGAATCTTTCCCTCAATTTCCACAGATGCGGAATTCACTCTTGTTAAAACAGCTCTCATACTTTCGCTCCGTTTCTCGTTACCGCGTTGACTCCCGGAATTGAGAGCAGGCGGCTCATGACATACTGCAGGTCATGCAGACTCCGCACTTCCAGCGTCACGGTAGTCACGGCATTTCCGCCGCCGACTTCCCGGGCGGAAAGAGACCGGACGCGGGCATTGATGGAGGCCAGGACTGTGGCGATATCCATGACCAGCCCGTTTCTGTCCTTGGAAGAGATAATCAGGGAAGTGGTATAGCTGTCGGTAATGCTTTCTGCCCATTCCACGGAAACCCAGCGGCCTTCATTCTCCGGGTTCAGGCGGGAGGAAATGTAGTTTTCGCAGTCCGTCCGGTGTACGGAGATTCCCTGGCCGCGGGTGATGAATCCGATGATATCATCCCCGGGAACCGGCGTGCAGCAGCGGGAGAATTTGATCAGACAGCCGTCCATGCCGGAAACCAGCACGCCGTGCAGCGCCTTTTTGGATTTTGCGGCAGCGGCTTCTCTGTGCTCGGCAGCCTCTTCCAGCTTGTCCAGAACCGTCTTGCGTTCTGTGTTCTGGCTGCGGTATTCATCCTTCAGCCGATTGATGACGCGGACGGCAGCCACGCCGCCGTATCCGACGGCGGCATACAGATCATCCGGTGCATTGAAGCTGAGCCGCTTCATGAGCGGGGTCAGGTATTCCGGTTGCAGCAGCTGGTCCGGAGAATACCCCTGTTCCTTTGCTTCGGCCTCAATCATTTCCAGACCGCGCATGATGTTTTCTTCCCGGCGTTCTTTCTTGAACCACTGCTTGATTTTGGTTCGGGCGGAACCGGAGCGGGCAATATTCAGCCAGTCACGGCTGGGTCCCGGTGCAGACTTGGATGTGCGGATTTCCACGATATCCCCGTTCTGCAGGGGATGGTCATAGGTGACGATTTTGCCGTTGACCTTTGCCCCTACCATCGAGTTGCCGATGTCGGAGTGAATCATGTAGGCAAAGTCAATAGGTGTGGCGCCGGCCGGCAGGTTGACGACATCTCCTTTGGGGGAGAAGACGAAGACCTCGTCGGCAAACATGTCGATTTTCAGATTGTGGAGGAAGTCGCCGGAATCGGACTCCTGCTGATTTTCTATGAGGCGGCGGACCCAGGCAAAGGTGTCTTCATTGCCGACATGGTCGCCGTAATCGCCAAGCTTGTATTTCCAGTGGGCGGCAACACCATATTCCGCCGTGTGGTGCATGTCCCAGGTACGAATCTGGACTTCGAAGGGGATACCTTCAGAACCGATGACTGTGGTATGCACGGACTGATAGCCGTTCGGTTTCGGTGTGGAGATATAGTCTTTGAAACGTCCGGGTACCGGCTTGAACATGTCGTGGATGATGCCGAGGACGTTATAGCAGTCGGGAATGGAATTGACAATAATCCGAAACGCACAGAGATCGAAGATTCCGTCCAGATCAATCTTCTGCATGTACATCTTCCGGTAGATGGAATACACGTGCTTGAGCCGGGAGAATACCGTGGCCTCGATGTTCTCACCCTTCAGACGGTCATTTATCTTATTCTCCACGCCGGTCATGAAGACTTTGAGCTCCGGCATGCGGGATGCCAGCGCCCGGTTGATTTCATCAAAACCTTCTCTGTCCAGGTAGTAGAGCGCCAGATCTTCCAGTTCCCACTTGACCCTCTGCATGCCCAGCCGGTGTGCGATCGGAGAATAGATTTCCATCGTCTCCAGGGATTTGATCCGCTGTTTTTCCGGCGACTGGTAGTCCATGGTACGCATATTGTGCAGCCGGTCAGCGATTTTTATCAGAATTACGCGGATATCCTGCGCCATAGCTATGAGCATCTTTCGCAGGTTTTCCATCTGTTCGTCTTCCTTGCTGGTGTACTGAACGCGGGTCAGCTTGGTGACACCTTCTACAATGGCGGCTACTTCCGGACCAAACTGGCGGGAAATATCCTCGGCAGTGTACGGCGTATCTTCAATCAGATCGTGCAGAAGAGCCGCGACAATGGAATCCTCGTCCAGATCCATATCCACGCAGTTGTCGGCGGCGGCGATGCAGTGGGTGACGTAGTCAGCGCCGTCCTTCCGCTTCTGCCCCTCGTGTCCCTTTTTGGCCAGCTCATAGGCAGCAGTAATCCGGCCGATGTCCATCTCATGAGAACCGGAGCGAATATTTGCTATCAGGTTTTCGAACAGCTCGTCAGGTGTCATATATCAGAGAAAATCCTTTAACAGTTTCATTAACTCGGTTTCAAACAGGTCTGCCTTTTTCGCCGTTTCCAGCGTATGCCCGCCGAACATGGAGGAAAGGAGACCGGCCTGTTCAAATACTTTGAGAGAAATGCAGTACATTTCCGGGATCATTCGGGAGGGAACTTCCGAGAGCATGCTGCTCATGGAAGAGGCCAGCGTGTCCATCGCATCGATGCTCCGCCAGATGCGGACGAAGTCCGGGCGGCGGGGGACAAAGGGGGCAAGTGCTCCAAGATAATCCGGATCTTCCCGGACGATGGCTTCGCACATGGGGCGGTAATCGTGAATCCGCAGATCCTTCACGTTGAGCTGCACAGTGACAGCGCCGCGATACTCATTGATCTGAGGCGTAAAGGCAATATCAATGAAGTCACCTTCCTGAATGCCGAACTCCTCCAGCTTGTGGTTGAAGAAGATGCAGTTGAAGCCGTAATTTCCGGCAGTAACCGTCATTTTCAGATGCTTTCCGCTGCCGACCTGGCAGGCGGAAGCTACCGTGACGCCGCACATGCACATCACGGGGCGGGGATTGGCATTGCCGAAGGGCTCCAGCTGTTCCAGCGAGCGGACGTTCTCCACGGAGAGCAGCGTGGGGTCGGCAATCAGCAGATCGCATACCAGCTCGGGCGTGGGTTCCGGCCGGTTGCTGCGGTAATACTCCGTAATCTTCCGGCGGAAATCCTCCAGCATATCCCTGCGGATGTTGAGACCGGCAGCCAAAGCATGACCTCCGAAAGAAATGAGCGAATCGGAACAGGCCGTCAGCGCATCAAACAGATTGAAGCCGCCGTAGGAACGGCAGGAACCCTTTCCGACATCATCCTCATTCAAATAAATCATGATGGTGGGGAGACCGTACTGCTCCGCCAGGCGGGAAGCGGCAATCCCGATAACGCCCTGATGCCAGTCACCGCTGGCGAGGACGATCGGCCCGTCGGGAACGGCGCCTTCTATCATGGCGGAAGCCTGATGCCAGATGTCATTTTCAATCATCTGGCGCTGCCGGTTCAGCTCGCAGATTTCCGCAGCCAGTCGGGAGGCTTCCTCCGGGTCATCCGTGATGAGAAGATCATAGGCGAGGATTGCCCGATTCAGTCTGCCGGCGGCATTGATACGGGGAGCGAGCGTAAAGCCGATGGAACCGGCATTCAGATCCTCCGGCCGGATACCGGCCTCTTCGAGCATTGCGGCAAATCCGGGCCGGGGAGACTTGTGAATCATTTCCAGACCCATTCGGACAAATGTTCTGTTTTCTCCCGTCAGAGGCATGACGTCGGCCACGGTACCTACGGCGAGCAGGTCGGCATATTTCTGAAGAACAGGGAGGGAGCTGCCCTCTATGGCACAGGCCAGCTTGAAAGCCATGCCGACACCGGCAAGACAGATATCGTCATTCCCGTCGTCGGGGCGCTTGCAGTCCAGAACGGCGCAGGCATTCGGCAGCTCGCCGGGACGGCATTCATGGTGATCGGTAATGATCATGTCAATGCCCAGCGAAGCGGCATGCGCGGATTCCTCTATCGCCGTAATTCCGCAGTCCACGGTAATAACAAGAGAGATGCCGCTCTCGGAAAAGGAATCCAAAGCGGCGAAGTTCAGGCCATAGCCTTCTTCATTCCGGTCCGGAATATAGGAGGTTACCTCCAGACCGCAGCTGCGCAGGTAGTCGGAAAGAAGGCAGGTGGCAGTAATTCCGTCCACATCATAATCTCCGTAGACGGCCAGCTTTTCCTTCCGGCGGATTGCCAGACGGATTCGTTCCACAGCGGCGGACATGTCCTTGATTCGGAAGGGGTCGGTAATCACTTCCGGCCCGGAAGCCAGTTCCTTTCGCGCCTGTGCGGCCGTGATCACGCCGCGCGTCATGAGAACGCGGGCCAGAAGCGGGGAATATCCGGCATCCTTTAACGAAGCAGGAATATCGGGTATGGCGTATTCAATTTTCCATTCTTTTATTTGATTCAAGCTGCTCTACACTTTTCAATAATTTTTCACTCCATTCTACACCAACAGAGCAGGTGTGGCAATGATTTATTATGCACGAATGAAAAACCGATTGCGGAAAATACTTGATTCTGCGATATTTTATGGTATAATAATCCCGCTTTTGGGGTATTAGCTCAGCTGGGAGAGCGCAAGGTTCGCAATCTTGAGGTCAGGGGTTCGATCCCCCTATGCTCCACCATCAAAAAACCCACATTTGTCTACCAAGACAAATGTGGGTTTTTTGAACGATGCGTTCCACTGCGTGGAACATGATGTGCCTTACGGCGTGATGTTCGCCTGCGGCGAGTGATGTGTCTGCGGACATGGGTGGAACACATCACATCATTTTGCGGCATCGCCGCAAAACATCACTGTGCCGTAGACACAACATCACTTGCCCGTCAGGGCACTCTTCACTGAAACAGACCGAAATACTGCAAGCAAGCGTAAACCGGCTTCGGAATGGCGTAAAAAAGTGAGCGGCGGGCGGATTTGAACCTGTTTTCAGATCGGTTGACAAGCAGAGCAAACTGTGCTACCTTACCAGCAGGATTCGTTGACGAATCTATAATCGACAAAAGAACGAAATGGGGGGTGTTCAATTATGATGAGCAGAAGAAACGCGCATAGAACAGAATATCGATTGAAGACCTCGGTGTATGATAGATAATGTTTTTTTGCCGCGGTTTATTTGCTGCGGCTTTTTTATTGCCATCTCTTCATAGATATTCAAGCAGGATTCCAAATTCAAATTACGCTGAACAGTTATTGGAGGATTTCTATGATCGAGTTGAGAAAAATCACGGAAGAAAACTTTATTGATGCATTTAATCTGAAGATGGGAGAGGGGCAGGATAGATTTGTATCTCATCCTGTTCGGAGCTTGGCTCAGGCCTATGTTTACCGGGAACAATGCCAACCATTCGGAATTTATGACGAAGATGAAATGGTCGGCTATGTCATGGTGATCTATGATTATGATATCCCGGAATACGATATCTGGCACATGATGATTGATGCTTCCAAACAGGGGAGAGGATACGGAAGAGCAGGGCTTGAAAAGGTGATTGCTTACATTCAAACAAAACCGTTTGGTAATTCCTGCAGAGTTGCGCTTACCTGCAACAAGGATAATACCATAGCCCTGAAATTGTATCGTAAAATGGGCTTTACAGAAACCGGCACGGAAGACGAGGATGAAATAGAGCTTTCCATGATGATTCCGTAATATACTTCTGTTTACCGCGCTGCCGACCGGTGTACTTTTGGGGCAAATACCCTGC
>JAZLHH010000006.1:0-2789 GCA_045616745.1 Candidatus Limivicinus sp.
ACGTAATATCAAATACATAACATAATAAACATAGTATAATAAACATATTACTATCAACGTAATATATAATACATAATTTAATTAACATAACATATAACCAGCGGCTATTATTTATTCGCGATTTACTTTTAACTGAATTCAGGAGGGACTTGATACGACGCAGCGACATGTAAGCGGAGTCCATGCTGACGGCGTCCGTCTTCGCTGCTCCATCCTGGGAAAGTTCGCATCTCCGGGCGTCGAGGACTGTATTATTTTAAACCGGCTGCTGACGGAGTTGGCCGGGAGACATGAAAAAATCCGGATTACACAATTGACCTGCCGGGGTAAAATTTGTATCATGAATGCGGTGAGTTGATTACCTGAGACTTTTTGCAATGGAGAGGTGAAATCATCCATGAAAAAACATGCCTTTTGCAAAACGCTTCTTGCGGCCGCACTGATTGTCGTCCTCTTTGTGTCAATCTGCCTGACGGCAGGGGAAAGGAACGATAAGAGCATCACCTCGCTCAATGTGGTGACGATGCCGCTTCTGGTCAATACTGAGTATGCGAGGTCGCTCCTCGCTGAAATGTGGGCGGAAATCGAGCCCGGGATCGCGCTGAATTTTGTTGACCGGGGATACAGCAGCACAAAATACCCGGAGAATATTGACGTTCTTACGTTTGACTTTGAGAATATCGACTATCTTTCTTCTCTCGGCTACTTCCGGGAAATCAAGCCCCGAAACATAGATGCGCTGGATTCTTTGATTCCTTTTGCCAGGGCGAATCTGTGCACAAACGGGAAAATCTACGGGGTTCCCCAATTTGTATGCGGCAATTATCTCGTATACCATAAGGGAGATACCGAGCTTGACGAGGTCAGCAATATTGTTGAGCTTTGCGAAGTCCTCGCGAAAGGCAATACGGAAGGCCTTCCGATTCAGGAGGATGCCGACAAGGTCTGGATTGATTTCGGATATCAGTATGCCTATTATGCCCTCGATGCTGTTCTCGATGTAAACGGTTATTACGTGCCATTCAATGAGGTGGTCGTAAATCGGAATCTTCCGGAGGTTTATGATCTTTTCGATGATGTCAGGAACTGGAGCATTGAGACAGA
Source organism: Candidatus Limivicinus sp. (assembly GCA_045616745.1). Taxonomy (GTDB): domain Bacteria; phylum Bacillota; class Clostridia; order Oscillospirales; family Oscillospiraceae; genus Limivicinus. The sequence goes on from JAZLHH010000006.1 coordinate 1,105, forward strand.
AAGCGGCGATATCGACCCTGTCGCATTCGGAGAGGGCAGAGGACGTGCCATTTTCTGCTTCACGGAAAAAGTGAACATGACCGGTCTGAATCCCGAGGATCTCACCGTGAAAGCTATTTCGTTTTCCGACGGGCCGGACGTTCCGCTCAACTATATGGACTCGGTTGCCATCAGCGATTGGGTAAAAGATCCTGCCAAATATGAAAAGTGTCTCGAGCTGGTCAATCTCATGACGAGCAGAGAGTATCTCGAACGGCTTCTGACCTTTGAGGGGAAACCGCAGTATCTCCTGCCGGCCAGAGAAGACGTATTCAGGGAGTATGCAGAGCAGTATCCCCTGTATGCGCAGATGTACGACAGACTTGTCGGTGACCAGATTTATCAGTTCCGCGGAAACGCGGAGAATCTGAACCAGACTGTCAAGAATATCAAAGCCTATCAGAAGCAGATGGACGAAGCTGCATAAAGATACAGGGGCCGTTTCTTCTGTACCGCTTTCCGGTCTGCATATCCCTCAGGCGGCGTAGCCGCCAGTAACACCTCATCCGTTTTCAGCTTGACAAAAAGGAGGGGAAAAACTAAAATTCAGCTATGAGCGAGCGAGAATATAACAATCTGAAGATTGCAATGGCATCCTCTGCAATGGAAGGTTTTCCCGTCACAGCGCAAACGGAAAGAGATTGCATCAGGCTTATGAACGGAGATATTTCCATCGAAGAGATGGTGCATGAAATTATTTCGAGGCACAAGAACTGATGTCATATCGTCTGGAAGCTATTACAGAGGACTGCTATGCAGGGACCTCTGTTTTTGTCAACAAATTCGACATCCGGGATGAAGAGATACTTACAGAGGTTGAGGCAGTCATAGTAACTGCTCAGCAGGGTAAATGGTTGGCCTACCCATTAACGGAGACATTCGATTTCGCACATTACAGGGATGTGCACAAATATCTTTTTAATGATATATACAGCTGGGCAGGGGAAATCAGAACTGTCAATATGGCAAAAAAGGCCACAGTATTCTGCCCGTTTGACCAGATAGAAGAAAGAGCCGAGGCATTGTTTGCACGGCTTAAGAAGCTCCGTTATTTCAAGGATCTCAATGATACTGAATTCACAGAAGAGCTGGCGGACTTTTATATTCAGACGAATTGGCTGCATCCGTTTCGAGAGGGAAACGGAAGAACACAAAGAGTATTTATTGCACAGCTTGTCAGAAACACCGGAAGGGAACTGGACTTTTCCATGATGGATACCGATTTGCTGATGATTGCAACCATACAGGCTGCCAGCGGAGTGAGAGACAATCTGGTAGAGATGTTCCACCGAAATTTGCAGCATAATCCATAAATACAGCAAGGAATGCAAATACGATTACTGTCTGAAAAATGCGGAGACCTTAATTAAGCTCTGCATGGTACAAGGGTACAAGGGTACAAGGGCCGGAGCTTGTACCGCTTTCCGGCCTTCATATCCCCTCAGGCGGCGGAGCCGCCAGTAACACCTCATCCGTCTCGTGACAACCAAGGGTCACGAGCACCTTCTCCACCCGGAGAAGGCTCACATAAGAAAATCGCGAGGAGCAGATGCTCCTCGCTGAACTTTTTGGCTTATACGTGCGGGAAACGACTTATAATCACAGATTTCTGCAGTGAAAATGGACACGTGCTGAAAAGCAGGGAT
>JAZLHH010000007.1:0-8845 GCA_045616745.1 Candidatus Limivicinus sp.
AGTTTGACCACTTCTTCAAAGTCCGTGATTTCGCTCCGGCCGCTGACCTGCCACATCCCCGTAATGCCCGGGCGCATGGCCAAGCGGGCTCTGTGGCGGTATTCATACTTCTCCCACTCGTCCAATGTAGGCGGCCGGGTCCCGACGAGAGACATGTCCCCCTTCAGCACATTGAAGAACTGGGGAAACTCGTCCAGTGAAGTGTTCCGGATGAAGTGGCCGATGCCCGGGAGAATGCGGGGGTCGTTGTTCATCTTGAACATCAGGCCGTCGCTGACCCGGTTCTGGGCCAGGTATTCCTTTTTCATTTCTTCCGCGTTCATGTACATGGAACGAATTTTGTATACTTCGAATATCTTGCCGTTCCGGCCTACCCGCTTCTGTTTGAAGATGACGGGGCCCGGATCCTTCGCCTTGATAATCGGGCCGACCACCAGGAGAATCAGCAGGGCAATGATACTGCCCATAATGCCGCCGGCCAGGTCCATCAGCCGCTTTGCAAAGGTCTGATGGGGCGTCATGTAATTATATGCCGTGGTGAGCACGGTGTGCCCATCTTTGTTTTCCACGAACTGCTTAGAGGTTTCCACTTGCTGGAAATTGAAGAGATAATGAACCGTAATCCCCATTTCTGTACAGTGGGAAACGAACTCCAGCAGCTGCTCGGAATCTTCTTTCAGATAAATGAATACTTCGTCGATCCATTCCCGGCAGATATAATGCGGTGCATCTTCCACGGACATCATGTCGATTCCCGGCAGGGAATACGCTTTGTCATAATCCGACAGCGCAATTGCGTGGACACTGTAGCCGGACAGTTTGTCATTGGTGATAAAATCCACCAAGTATTTGGCATTTCCCGCGTTAGAGAGTGCCAAAACGTTCTTCCGCAGTGCTTCGGAAGAAGTAATTCTCCGAACTGCCAACTTTTTCATCAGAAGCCGTATACCCCAGTCTGTCCAAAGGAAAAACACTGCCGCCAAAACCGTATAGATGCGGGAATAAATCTCGGAGGTTTTTACCAGGAAGGTAAAAAGAATCGTTATGGTAAAAGTGGCAAAAGTCAGCTCAAAAACGTGAACAAACTCCGTGAACTTCCCCCGGCGTAAGATATCCCGATAATTATTCGTACCAAATGCGCCGAGAAGCATACCAAAGTCCATGATTATCAGATAAACTCTGTAGGAGGAATCCAGGTAGGGCAGAGCAGCACTTCCGCTCTTTCCGTAAAAAAGCCAGGCGAGAATGCACGACAAATTCAGGCAGAGGATATCTGCCAGAATAAAATCCATATGTTTCAGCCATGAATTTGATGATCTCTCGTACATTTCGTCGTCGTAAACTCCTCTGCTGTTGTCAGCGGTGAGCCGTGAGGGTTCCAGTGATTTTTGGAACAAAAATCATTCCTTCCCTCGCTGCTCGCTGCTCGGCCGCTCGCCCCTATTTGTAGTATCCGTACGAATAGGATTTCTTGCTTCCTTCTCTCGCGCCATTGAGCACAAAGCCGAGGATTCTCGCCTTAGCCAGATGCAGCTGGGCCAAGCAGTCATTCAGCGCTTCCTGATTGGCATAGCCTTCCCGGACCACCAGAATCATGCCGTCTGTCAGCCGGGATACCGCCTGTGCGTCCGTCACGGCGCCCACCGGCGGCAGATCAATGAAAATAAAATCATAGGTTTCGGCGAGCTTCTGCAGGAGATGCTCCATCCGCGGAGAGTTCAGCAGCTCGGAAGGATTCGGGGCTGTGTTCCCGGAAGGAAGCACATCAAGCACGGAACTCATTTGGCCTTCCCGGAAGCGGGTAATGACCTTACCGCAGCCTTCCGGATTTACCAGGATGTCCGAGAGTCCCGGCGCCTGTTCAATTTCAATTTTCCTGTTGAGAGAGGGGCGGCGCATGTCCCCGTCTATCAGGAGCACCTTTTTCCCCAGTTCAAAAAAAGCGAAGGCAAGATTCAGAATTGTCGTACTCTTCCCGTCCGCCTGTCCGGAGGAGCTGATGCCGATCACATGGCACTGCTTCTCGTCTGCAAAGGAAAACAGCACGTTGGTACGGAGCCGCTTATAGGCTTCTTTGGCGGCAAAGTTGATATTTTCGCCGAAATATGCAATCTGCTCTGCCATATCACTTTGCCTCCTTCCAGGATTTCTTTACGGGTTCTTTTCCTTTTTTATCCTTGCCCTTTTTCTCCGTTTTCTTCTCTTCTACGCCGTAATAGGCGGAATAGTACCCGGATTTCGGAGTCTTCCGCATATCCGGAATCACGGCCAGCAGCGGAATCTCCGGATATGCCTTCCGCAGATCATCCGAAGACCGGATCATCTTGTCCGTCTGGGTAAAGAAGATATCCCTCACGGCCACGAATCCCGCAGAAATCAGGAATCCCAGCAGCATGCCGACGGCCGTATTCTTGGCATAACTGGGGGAGGAGCGGTGGGCCGGCACGATGGCATAGTCCACAATGCGGACGCTTGCCCCGTCCACGATTTCCGCAATCCGGTCCGGCAGAATTTCAGCGATAGTATTGGCAATCTTCTCCGCCTCCATAGGCCCGGAGGACTCTACGGATACCGAAAAGATGCCCCCGGTCACACCCTGAGTGGAGACCATTTTGCTCAGGGTTTCATAATCGTAGCTCACTTCTGCTTCCGCAGCCACCTCTTCCATGGTCGTCCGGCTCTTGAGAATGGCCGTATACACATCCACCAGCGTGTTGGCGGCGCTCAGCTCCCCGGAAGAAATGGAGAAGTTGGTGCTGCCGAAGGAGAAAGAGGAGTTGTTGACGTACATCATGGCCTTGGCCGTATACTTGGGGCTGATGAACAGAAAGGTATAGCCAAAGGCAATGGCTCCTGCAATCAGCGTCACCAGCAGGATGGAGAGAACATTCTCCCACAGTGCCTTAAAAACTGAAATCAGATCAATTTTATCGTCCTGCGGCTGTTTCCTGTTATTTCCCTGCATTGCTTTCCCTCCCGAAGCTTTCAATCTGGAGCTCGTCTACCACTTCATCAAAGTACCCCAGCTGTTCAAACCTGTCATAGACCAGCTTTCCCAGCAGTTGGTATCCGGCAGATGTCAGTTCTTCCCTGTTTTCCCGGCTTACCAGGCTCTCCGGCACGATACCGTCCTGCATGTTTTTGGTATCCGTTTTGGTGGGCGTCAGCCCGGCGTCTGCCATGGCATCGCTGGCCAGATATTTGCGGAAGTTAATGTAATGCTCGCCAAATGCCTGCTGCATCAGATTTTCCTGGCTGCTCAGGCTGTTGGTGCTGCCCAGCTCCCCGTAACCGCCGTTATAGGTCCGGTAGTAGTTTCCGATAACGATATACCGGCCCTCCGGACCCTCATAGGCATCCAGAATCTGTCGGATTTTGGCCACCAGATCCTTGGAACTTTCCTGGCTGAAGCTGCCCGCAAAGATGACCGGGATATATCCGTGATAATTCTCCGTTCCGGAAGTAATGACGGGCTCTCCGCCGGGAACCGGCACCGGTTCTCCCGGCTCGTTCCGGGTAAAGGCGTATTCCGTGCCCCAGGAATTGGCAGAGACAACCGAGAGCTTTCCCTCCACACCGGCAACGGTCACATCGTTGATGCCGACGTCCGTCCCCGTCAGCGGCCTGACGGCTGCGCCGTTCTGCAGCTTCAGAGAAATCCTGACCGGAACGCAATCTCCGGGAATCTCCATACTGCCCGAGGTAACAAAGGGTACCGCGCCGGTCCTGCCCAGGAGTGTGTCCATGGTCTCTTTTCCGGTACCGTAATTGATCACCGGGATTTCGATGGTAAAGTCCTTCCATTCCAGCCGGTTGTTGAAGTCATCCGCATTCCGGACGGTACTGCGGAAGTCATAGGCATCGCAGAGGTTTTCATTGATCATCTTCTGCAGCACGGAAGGGTAGGAGACGCCGCCCGAAGTGCCTTCCGTCAGCTTGTCCCCGATGCAGAGGATTCCCGGCAGATACTGCTGCACTGCCGCCGCGTCCGCCTCATACTGGGCAACCACTTCGTCCACGCTGGCCTGGCGGGCTTCCTGCTGCGCCGTCTGCTGCTGTGCATACAGCTCCAGAAGCTGGGCATCCTGAACCGCTTCCTGCTTCCGCACGGTAAGAACGGCGAAGGCAAGCCCCGCAATAATCGCCAGGCAGAGCACTGCCAGAATGATTTTTTTCACTGTATTTTTACGTTCGTCTTCCCACATAGATATTACCTCAAAACAATGGAACACAAGATTTTGACAGTAAGTCTTAGTTGATAATTATATATGATTTTCTGCTGTTTCGCAATGATTCGCCTCAGCAGAATGCGGTTTTTACGCAGTCCCACACGGATTTCTCATAAGGATAGAACTCCGCATACTGCCCCAGTTCGTAATCCCCTTCATAGGTCTTCACCGGCCGGATTTCATAGATGCTGAGCCGGTTCACCATGTCCGTGATTTCATTGGCCGTCATCCGCGTCTGCAGATAGGGGTCAATCTGCTCCAGCACATGCAGCGCCAGATTTTCATTCTTTTCATAGGCGCTTCTCGCCTGGGGAATGAAGGCATCCAGATACAGCCGGTGCCGCTCCATTCTCCCGGCATTAGCATCCGTTCGGGATCTGTCCCGGTACTGAATGAACCGCAGGGCGTTCTTCCCCTGCAGGGTAATGACCGCATCCTTTACGTATTCCTCCCCTAGCTCCGGCACGTCTTTGGGCAGTCGGACCGTCACGCCGCCGATCAGATCATTCACGATGGGTACAGCATCCATGGTAAACTGAAGATACCCGTCAATCGGGGCATCGTAAAGGAAGCGGGAAACCGCATGTAAGGTATTTTCACAGCTGTCCGTTCCCCCGGAGCCGCAGGAAAAGGCGTAGGCAATCTGGGTCCGCTCATAACCGCCCACGCCGCCGTTCACAGCAATCCAGGGGACGTCGGCAACGGTGTCCCGGTTGATCTGAATCGGCGTTACGGTTCTCTTTGCATTGTCGAATACCAGCAGCATCTGAAAGTCCGCCATGCCGTAATTATAATAATAGTCTTCGCTCGGATCGGTATTGTACCGCTCCTCGCTCTCGTCTGTGCCGATGAGAAGGATGGCATCCAGATTCTTCCGGATGGGGTAGCTCTTCCCCCGGTATTCCAGCGCCGTTCGGGCCGGCTCTGCGCTCAGGATCCTCCCGGCATTTTCTATGATTTCTTCCTTCTCCTTTTTCTGCTGAAGAAAAACCAGCGTCCCTAAAAGAGCCGCCAGCAGCAGAACCGCCGCAAGAAGAATTCCTTTTTTCGTTTTCTTATTCATCCCGTTATAATAGCAAAAAAGGGCGGAATTCCGCCCTTTATCTATTCTGCTTTCTTAAAAATCAGTCGGTGATAATGGCAACCGCGCCGGTCTCCGTCAGGAAGGACTTGTACTTGCTGCCACTGACATTCTCTACCTTCATGTCTTTGCCGTTCACAGCGACGCGGACGTTCTCGCCGGGGCAGGTGAACTTGTAAACCAGGGAATTGTCTTCACTCAGACCCTGGAAGTCTTCACCGGCGGCTTCTTCATTAATTGCCAGCCAAAAGAACTTGTAAACCTTGCCGTCCTTCAGATTCTGAATCTCTTCATACGCTGCCTTGAATGCAGCGGCGTCTTCTTCACTCAGAGAATCTGCCTTGTCAATTGCCGTAGTCTCAATAGCTTTTGCAGGAAGAACCGCCACATCAGCGCCTTCAGCATCGGCAATCTCAAACTCGGACTCTTCTTCAACAATGACGGGGGCAGGATTGGGAGCAGGGGAGGAAACGGCAAATGCAACTGCGCCGATGCTCAGCACGGCAGTAATGGCCAGAATAATCGCTAAAAACTTCTTCATGACAACTCCTCTATTCGCAGGAATATAGATAAACCCAACTTAACATTATTAATATATGCCCAAAGGCGGAGAAAATCAACCCCTGCCGGAACATTTATTGCACCCAGACTCTCCAAGGCCTCAGGCCGATGCCCTAAGCCCTATCTTATGGCGACATGGCTAGGTGAATTAATCAAACTTTTTCAAAAAACGTATCCGGCCGGTTTGGGTCAAACACCTCGTTGCAGGTCATCACCGTTACAAGGTCTTCTGTTTCACTTAAATTTATTATGTTATGCGTCCAACCGGGAATCATATAAACGGATTCAATCTTATCGCCGCTCACTTCAAATTCCACCGTTTCGCCGGTATTGATGTTCCGTTCCTGAATCAGTCCATGCCCATGGACGACGATGAACTGTTCCCACTTGGAATTGTGCCAGTGCTGTCCCTTGGTAATCCCTGGTTTGGAGATGTTAACGGAGACCTGCCCGCACTTTTCCGTATGTACCAGCTCTGTGAAGCTCCCTCTTTCATCGCAGTTCATCTTCATGGCATATTTGAATTTTTCCTTGGGGAGATACGTCAGATAGAGGGAATAGAGTTTTTTCTCAAACGATTCATCCGGAATCTCAGCCATCAGGAGAGAGGCCGGCTGTTCCTTAAACTCCTCCAGCCAGTCCACGATTTCGCCCAAGGTAACCTTGTGCGTCTCAGGAATATAGCAGTACCTGCCATCTGCGCATTCCGCAGGGGTCATCCCGTCAAATACTTCTTCTCCCCCCACACCTAACACCTCACACCTTACACCTGCTTCCGGATACTCACAATGCAGTTCCTGCCCTTCCAGCAGGTCGAACATGCCTTCAATCAGGTCATCGATGTACAGCAGTTCCAGCTCTGTGGAGCGGTCATTGACTGTGTAGGGCTCGTCATTGGCGACGGCCCAGCAGAACGTGGAGACAGCACTGTTGTACTTCGGTTTGCTGTGTCCCATCAGGTTGGGGAAACGGTACACGGCCACCTTTGCGCCGGTCTCTTCGGCATAATTGAAAAACAACTCTTCTCCGGCCAGTTTGCTCTTCCCGTATTCACTCCCGGCGAATCTCCCCGCCAGCGTTGCCTGGACAGAGGAAGACAGCATGACCGTTGCCTTGTTGTGATGTTTTTTCAGGCATTCCAGCAGTTCCGACGAGAAGCCGAAATTCCCCTTCTGATACGCTTCCCTCAGCAATTCTTTCCGCGTCTCTTCATCAACTTCCCTTACGCCTGTTTCCTTAAACCTTACGCCTATTTCCGGCCGATTTACCCCCGCCAGGTGGAAAACAAAGTCAGCCTTACTGCAGAATTCATCCAGTTCCTCTCGCGTGTTTTCTCTGCCGTATTCATAGATTTCCTCTATATGCAGGTTGGGACGGGCCTTGTTTTTCCCGTCCCTGATGTTTTTCAGGTTGTTTACCAGTGCCGTACCCACCATTCCGTGAGCACCGGTAACGAGTATGTTCATATCAGGTTTAAGGTGTAAGGTTTATGGTTTAAGCTTCTGCATTAATCCATAAAGCATACGCCCTACCTCCTCACATAAGATTATTGTCTGTTCTGCTTCTGACTCATTCAGATAATTCAGCCTCTTGCATATAAGGAGTTGCGTGTTCAGTTCAGATGCAGAGCCTCTGGCGATAGAAAGGAAGTGCAAACATTCTTTAACGGAATCCCGCGTTTTCCCTTCTGCTATGTTGGAAGGAATCGATACTGCCGCTCTGCGCATCTGGTCAGTAAGAGAGAACATTTCTTCTTTGGGAAACGACTTTGTAACAGCATAAACCCGCTCAACAAGATCCATACTCTTCTGCCACACGATCAAATCTTTATATGAAGTCATTTCATTCTCCCCTACACCTTACGCCTTTAGCCTTACGCCTAATCCTTCCTCCAAACCATCTTGTTGACCACATTCACATATCCCTGAATGATGCGCACAACCTTCATGCTGACGTTTTCATCCGTATAATCCGGGCAGGGCTTTCCGAATACGCCGTTCTTCTTCATTTCTATTGCCATATCCGTGGCCTGAAGCAATTCATTAGTTGAAATACCGGCAAGGATGAAATCTCCGGCTTCCAGTGCTTCCGGACGCTCAGTTGAAGTCCTAATGCAAACTGCGGCAATGGGATGTCCAATGGAAAGATAGAAGCTGCTTTCTTCCGGAAGGGTTCCGGAATCACTGACAACAGCCAGAGCATTCATCTGTAGCTTGTTATAGTCATTGAATCCAAGTGGTTCATTGACACGAACCCGGGGATCAAGCTTAATTCCTTCGCGTCCTCCCGTCTCCTCATACCTTACACCTTCTGCCTCCAGCCTCTTGCGAGACCGGGGATGGCAGCTGTAAAGAATGGGCATGTCATATTTCCCCGCCATAGCGTTGATGGCCGTGAAGAGACTGGTAAAGTTTTTCTCAGTATCAATGTTCTCTTCTCTATGTGCACTAAGCAGTATATATTTGTTCGGTTCAAGTGCCAGTCTGTCCAGCACATTGGAAGCTTCGATCTTTTCCAGATTCATGCGCAGCACTTCCGCCATTGGCGAACCGGTGACATATGTCCGCTCCTTGGGCATACCGCAATCGGCAAGATATCTACGAGCCGCCTCTGAATAAGGAAGATTTACATCGGAAATAATGTCTACAATTCTTCTATTGGTTTCCTCCGGCAGGCACTCGTCCTTGCAACGATTTCCAGCCTCCATATGGAAAAGAGGAATATGCAGACGCTTTGCGGAAATGGCTGAGAGACAAGAATTCGTGTCACCGAGAACAAGATAAGCATCCGGTTTTAATTCGGACAAAATCTCGTAAGAGCGTCCAAGGATATTCCCACAAGTAATACCGAGATTTTCCCCGACAACCGGTACAAGTACATCCGGACCTCCAAGATCAAAATCCTCCCAAAACACAGTAGAAAGTTGTTTGTCCCAGTTCTGATTATAATAAATCACGCAACAGTCAAAATACTC
>JAZLHH010000008.1:0-19896 GCA_045616745.1 Candidatus Limivicinus sp.
CATTACGCTTCGCGAGAGCCACAGCGCCGACTGGAACGGATGGGCAGCCTGCCTCAACGACAGGGAGAACTTCTATGTTTCGAAGAAGTATGAAATCCGAGACATCATCGACCGTGTCGGCGGCGGGGACAGCTTTGCCGGTGGACTGATATATGGCCTGAATACTTATGATGACAGGCAGATCGCACTGGAATTTGCAGTGGCGGGTTCCTGCCTGAAGCACAGTATCATCGGTGATTTCAACCGTGTCGGCGTCTCTGATGTGGAAAAACTCATGGGCGGAGATGGAACCGGGCGGGTTCAGAGATAACGTAGCTGTATTCCAACTGTTCGGAAGATGGCCGCTTTATTGAGAAAACATAGAAGCGTAAAAAAACCTTTCAGGTTTCAAATATTTATTCACAACGTGTAATCTCTGGATAATTCAATTTTATCCAGAGATTCTGTACAACTGCGCGTAAACGCCGTAAGAATTATTCGATATCTGCAAGTATTACGGATTCCGACAAGACTTAATCGGCAATTCGTATATAATCGTATATTATTGGTTGAGAGGTTAATATGGTCCTGACAGATTATTTTCGGAGCAATCACGATATCACATGGGACTTTGCACGACAGTTGGGCGTGACGGAAGGAACCGTTCGTTTACCGGAAGACCCTGAATTTGATCCTGCCTGCAGAGAGCACTGGCTGAGTGTCCATAAAAGATTTACGGATTTTGGAATAAGACCCTTACTGATAGAGCCGTTACCCAACTGCTTGCACGATCATATAAAAAACGGTGATAGAATGCGTGACGAATGCATTGAAAAAGTAATCCGTATGTTTCCAATAATGGATGAATTGGATATTCGCTGCATCTGTTTCAACTTCATGGCACACATAGGGTGGCAGAGAACATCCAACGAGATTATGGAACGCGGAGGTGCTCGTGTTACTGGCTTTCGCATGGAAGATTTTCATCCTCCTGAGGAAGTTTCTATTAGCCGCGAAGAACTATGGAATAATTATGATTATTTCATTCGTACTGTAATTCCTGAAGCAGAGAAGTACGGAATCAAATTGGCTCTTCACCCTGATGATCCTCCGCTGGAAAGATGTGGAAATATTGAACGCATCATGACAAGTGCCGATAACATTGAACACGCTGTCCGCAATATCTATCCAAGCGATAATTTAGGAATCACATTCTGTCAGGCCACATATTATCTGATGGGAGAAAACCTGGAAGAAATAATACCCAGGTTAGCAGACAAAATAATGTTTATTCATTTTCGCAATGCGACAGGGCGGAAAACAGATTTTCATGAAACTTTTCACGACAACGGCGATTTGAATATGCCAAATCTCATGCAGATTTACCATGACTGCGGCCTGAACGTGCCTGTACGAGTAGATCATGTACCTACTATGGCAGGAGAAACGATACAAAATGCAGGATATGACGTATTGGGACGGCTATATGCCATCGGGTATCTGAAGGGTATTCTGGAAACTATTGAGAACAGGTGACTCTTTTTTCTTTTCCCGTGTTCGTCAGCAATCCGTTCTTTTTTTGTTGAAAAAATGCGGGATCTGACATATGATTCTGTTGATAAAGAAAAACAAGCGGAGGTATGAAGAAATGATATCCATCCCTTACGGAAATACATTGATTCCCTTTGACGTACCCGGTGCGGCGGTGCTTACGTCTGCCATCGGCAGCCTGAAGGCAGAAGGGGACGGCCTTGCCATTGTCCGCGCTGCCATGGCGCAGCCCATCGATTCTCCCCGGCTGTCAGAACTGGCTGCGGGAAAGAAAAACTGCACGATTATTATCTCCGACCATACCCGCCCCGTTCCCAGCCGGGACATTCTGCCGGCAATGTTTGAAGAACTCCGGCAGGGGAATCCGGACATGGAAATCACCCTTCTGGTGGCTACGGGCTTCCACCGCCCCTCCACGGAAGCGGAGCTGGAAGCAAAGCTGGGCAGAGAAATCATGGATCAGGTGAAGATTGTGATTCATGACTGCCGGGATGCCGCATCCAACGTGGAAGTCGGCGTTCTCCCTTCCGGCGCACCCTGCGTTATTGACAGGACCGCAGCCGAAGCCGATCTGCTCATTGCCGAGGGCTTCATAGAACCCCATTTCTTCGCCGGCTTCTCCGGCGGCAGAAAGAGCGTTCTCCCCGGCGTCTGCGACCAGGTGACGGTGCTGGGAAATCACTGCTCCCGGTTCATCGACAGCGAGTTTTCCCGTACCGGAAAGCTGGACGGGAACCCCATGCATGAGGACATGCTGGCGGCGGCAAAACTGGCAAAGCTTGCCTATATCGTGAACGTGATTATCGATGAGGAAAAGAAGACGGTCGCCGCTTTCGCCGGCAATTATGAAACGGCCCACCGTAAGGGCTGCGATTTTCTTCTCAGCTATGCAAAAGTCGCCCCGGCATTCGCAGATATCGTCGTTACATCCAACGGCGGCGCCCCTCTGGATCAGAATATCTATCAGTGCGTCAAGAGCCTGACTGCTGCGGAAGCCACCTGCAATGAAGGCGGCGTTATTATCGACTGTGCCCAGTGTGCGGACGGGCACGGCGGAGAGAGTTTCTATGCGTCACTGCGGGACTGCGAATCTCCCGCCGCGCTGTATGATCAGTTTATGGCCACCCCCCAGGATCAGACCATTGCGGACCAGTGGGAGAGCCAGATTCTGGCCCGGATTCTGAAGAAGTTCACGGTCATCATGGTCACCCGCCCGGAACTGCAGCAGACAGTGGAAGAAATGAAGATGCGCTATGCCCCCTCATTGGACGAAGCCCTGACCATGGCAAAAGCCATGGGGAAGCAGAGCATTACCGTGATTCCCAACGGAATCAGCGTCATTGTGGGATAGGAATTATCCCGCAGAATCATATTTTTTCGCAGAATATTATTTTTTCACAGAATACCCGAAGGAGGAATTATGGCACAGTATCAGAAACTCACGCCTGAGATTGCGGATGCACTCAGATCCGTTCTCTCGGATGCGCGCCGCTTCACCTGCGGTGAAGCGGTCAAGGAAGACTATTCCCATGATGAAATGCCGATTTACGGAAAGTACATGCCGGAAGCGGTGATTCTGGCAGAAAACACGGAAGAAGTCTCCGCAATCATGAAGATCTGCAATGAAAACCGGATTCCCGTTACGGTCCGCGGCGCCGGCACCGGCCTGGTAGGCGGCTGCGTCCCGGTTCACGGGGGAATTGTCCTTTCCACGGAGCGAATGAATCAGATTCTGGAATACGATCTGAGAAACCTCTGCGTTCATATCCAGCCCGGCGTCCTGCTCTGCGATCTGGCAGCCGATGCCCTGGCCCACGGGGTCATGTATCCCCCCGATCCCGGCGAGAAAACGGCCACGGTCGGCGGCAATGTGTCCACCAATGCGGGCGGCATGCGTGCCGTGAAATACGGTGTTACCAGAGACTACGTCATGGCCATGACGGTGGTTCTGGCGGACGGCCGGATCATGAAGCTGGGAAAGAGCGTCTGCAAGACCTCCTCCGGATACAGCCTGCTGCATCTCATGATCGGCAGCGAGGGTACTCTGGGCATCATTACGGAAATGACCATGAAGCTGATTCCCAAGCCCATCAAGGATGTGACTCTGCTGCTGCCCTTTGAAAATATTGCCACGGCCATTGCCTCCGTCCCCTCCATCAAGCTGGCCAATCTGGATCCCCAGTCCATTGAGTTCGCCGAGAGGGACGTCATTGACGGCAGTGCGGAATTCACGGGGAATCATGTGTTCCCCGAGCAGGTAAACGGCAAGGAAGTCGGCGCCTATATCATTGTCACTCTCGTAGGAGACAATGAGCAGGAACTGTCCATGAAGATGGACCGCCTGGGCGAAGTGGCCGAAACCGTAGGCGCCTATGATGTCCTGGTAGTCTGGACGGACAGTCTGAAAAAGGATGTCTGGGCGGCAAGAAGCGCCTTCCTTACGGTCATCGAGGCCCAGACCAGACTGCTGGACGAGATGGACGTGGTGGTTCCCGTGGACAAAATCGCGCCCTTCCTGGTGTATGTGCATGAGGAAGCGGAGAAGCAGGGCGTCTACGTGAAGAGCTTCGGCCATGCGGGAGACGGCAACCTCCACATCTATACATGCTCCAATGACCTGGAGGAGGAAGAATTCAAACGCCGGGTGAAGAAGCTGATGGATGCCTGCTATTCCAAGTGCACGGAGTTTGAAGGCCAGGTCTCCGGTGAGCATGCCATCGGCCATGCCAAGAGAGACTACCTCCGGGAGTCCGTCGGAGAGACGGCCTATGGCTTGATGGGCGAAATCAAGAAGGTATTTGATCCCAACTGCATACTGAACCCGGGCAAAGTATGCGGCGATCTTTAAGGAGGTGGAACCATGCTGAATATTCTGGTATGCGTCAAGCAGGTTCCGGATGTGAACCTGGTAAAGATTGACCCGAACACGGGCAGCCTGATTCGTCAGGGTGTTCCCTCCATTCTGAATCCGCTGGATGCCAATGCACTGGAGGCGGCCGTTCAGACCAAGGAAAAGTACGGCGGTACGGTTACCTGTATCACCATGGGTCCGGACATGGCGGCGGGAGCGCTGCGGGAATGTCTGGCGGCCGGAGCCGACAGAGCAGTCCTCCTGTCCGACAGAGCCTTTGCCAATGCCGATACCCTGGCTACGTCCTATGTCATTGCCTCTGCGGCAAAGCAGCTGGGAGACTTTGACCTGATCTTCTGCGGCAAGGAGTCCCTGGACGGCGCCACCGGCCAGATGGGCTCTCAGCTGGCGGAGCGTTTCGGCGCCAGCCAGCTCAGCTCCATGTCCCGCCTGTGCGAAGTGGACGAAGCAGCGAAGACGGTCACGGCGGAGCGGGAGCTGGAAAAGGGAATTCAGACCGCCCGGAGTACCTATCCCTGCCTCTTCACGGTGGAAAAGACCAATTACCGTCCCAGAATCCCCAATCTGAGAAGCTGGAAAAGCAGCCGTACGGCAGAGATAACGGTCTTCAATTCCGGGACCATTCCCGGCCTGGACCCCGCGCAGATCGGCGATCCCGGTTCTCCCACCAAGGTGCCCAGAACCTATCCCCCCGAGACGGGCGAAGCCGGGCAGATTCTTTCCGAAGGTTCCCCCGCAGCGGATGTGGATAAGCTCCTCAGCCTTCTGCAGGATCAGATGTAAGGAGGGAAACCATGAACAAGTTTGATTATCGCGACTACTGGGTATATATCGAAAAGGAAAACGGCAGGGTTCTTCCCGTATCTCTGGAGCTCTGCTCGGAAGCCAGAAAGCTCTGCGACGCCTCCGGGGAAAAGCTGGTGGCCGTCATTGTGGGAGACATTGCGGAAGAAGATCTGGGCCGGATTCTGGACTGCGGCGTGGAGAAGCTCCTCCGGGTCAGCGGCACCGGCTATGAGCCCTTCAATGTGGATGCCTATACGGAGCTGTTTACCGTCCTCTGCAGGAAGTACAATCCTTCCGCCGTCTTCGTAGGCGGAACAATCAACGGCCGGGACTTCGCGCCCCGCTTTGCCTGCCGCCTGCCTACCGGCTGCACCTCGGATGCCACGCAGCTGGTCTATGACCCGAAAACAGGGGACATCGAATTTATTGAACCCGCGGTCGGCGGCAAGATGATGGCAGTCATCACTGTGCCGGAGATGCGCCCGCAGGTAGGTACGCTCCGCCCCGGCACCTTCAAGTATCAGCCAAATGGCCGCCGTGCCTGCGAAACCGAGGAAGTTACGGTTGACTTTGACGAAAGCAAAATTCGCACGCAGGTCCTGAATTTCCAGGCCGACGAGTTTGATGAGAGCTTGAACATCGCAGATGCAGAGTATATTGTCTGTATCGGCAACGGGGTGAAGATTGACTCCGTCCCCCGGTACCGCCGTCTGGCGGAGCTGCTGGGAGGCAAGCTGGCATGCACCCGCCCAGTGTTTGACAGAGGCATTCTGCCCTATCCGCTGGTCATCGGTCAGTCCGGCCAGGTGGTCAAGCCCAAAATTTACTTCGCCTTCGGCGTCTCCGGCGCCGTGAACCACGTGACCGGCATCAAGGATTCCGAGAGGATCGTGGCAGTCAACAAAGATCCGGAAGCCGCCATCTTCAAGTACTGCGACTACGGCATCATCGGCGACATGGACGAGATCTGCGACCTGATGATCGAAAAACTGGAAAAATAACGAAAAAACCACCGAAAAACGGTGGTTTTTTATGTCCGGTCTTCCCGGGAATACGAAGGAGTGTATCCGGGGAGATATCGGATAAAGTTTCTGCTTTTTTTCATAGACAATTGCTTCCGGACAATTTATGATAGAGTACGGTGACGGACAGGGATTCTTCCCGCGGGGCGGGGGAATGTGTTATAATTGCTGCAGTCTGTCCGATTCGGGAGGAGCCTGTCATGTTTCATTATTTTTGGCCGATTGCGCTGGTTGTTGTTTCCAATGTGATGTATCAGGTCTGTGCCAAGGGGGTACCGTCTGCAATCCACCCGCTGGCTTCGCTTACGGTGACCTATCTGACGGGAGCGCTGATCAGCGGCATCCTGTATTTTGCACTGAACAGAGACGGCAGCCTGCTGGCAGAGTATCGCCGGCTGAACTGGGCGCCGTTTGTGCTCGGCCTGGTGATTGTCGGCCTGGAGGTCGGGTATATTTATGCCTACAAGGCAGGCTGGCCGGTCAGTACGGCGGCCACGGTGCAGGGGGCATTCCTGGCGGTGATTCTGGTTTTCGTCGGCATATGGCTTTACAGAGAAAGCGTCAGCTGGAAAACCGTGGCAGGAATCCTGTTCTGCCTCATCGGCCTCGGCTTCATCAACAGTAAATAACAGTATATTAACAGCAAAAAGGAGGGTAAATGCCCTCCTTTTTGCTGTTTCGGGAAAAATGTTGACTATATATCAGAATATGATATTATGTAAATAAATTAATTTATTGCGTATAATACAGTGAGGAGGCGGCGAATGGAAGTTGACTACAAGCAGCTCTGTCTGGAATATTTCGGGACAACCGATGCAGATGAACTGAAGCAGATCGCAGAAAAACTGAATACGCCAAATCCGAGGAATGCCGGGCGGAAGCCGAAGTTTTCGGCAGAAGTCGTGGATCGGATGCGGCATGAACTGCAGGCAGGTCAGAGCATGGAGGCGATCGCCGCAATTTACGGAACAACGCGGCAGAATGTCAGCAGACTGCTAAATGACAAGCCGAAATCGGGATACACTATGAGAATGACACTGATGTATCGGCAGCACCCCTGCACGGATATCGATGTGAATTTTCTGCATCGGAAGATTTCCATCCGTAATCGGACGGATGATTTGCTGCACAGGGCGTTCGGTGTCAATGAAACACCGACCTGGGAAGATTTTGAATATTTTCTGGAGGAACGCTGTTTTCCGGAATCTCGAGGCGATGCAAAAGAACTGCTGAATATTCTGGGGGTTCCCGGTTATGATCCCCTGGCAATTGTGGAAAAGACAAAGGGTCGAGTGGCAGAAGATCATCTTTGGGTGAAGTTCAACTATTTTGACGGAAACGGCAGGGTAAGGAATGCAGCAAATTGATTTGACGGATGCAGTGAGGATGGAAACCTTCGGGCATTCCTCGAAAGGCAATCAGCCAAAGCGGCAGGCGGGAAAGTTCTGGTACAAAGCTGACCATATGGGCTATGAGGCGCTGGCAGAGGTGCTTGTCAGCCGATTACTGGCACATTCGAATATTCAGAATTACGTTTCATATGACCCGATTCTCATTCGCATCGGGAACAAAACGCTCAACGGATGCAGAAGCCGCAGTTTCCAGGGCGAAAAAGAAAGTCTGATCCCGCTGGAACGTCTTTACCGTGCATACCATGGAGAATCACTGGCAAAGAAGCTGGCAGAATTATCCTCGCCGGAAGAACAGATTTCATTTACGGTGGATTTTGTGGAGAATGTCACAGAGCTGACCGGGTTCGGACAGTATCTGAATACCTTGCTGGAACTGGATGCTTTTATCCTGAATGAAGATCGGCATACCAATAATATAGCGGTTCTGAGAAACGAAGAGACCGGAGCCTTTCGCCTCTGCCCAATTTTTGATAACGGATTGTCTTTCCTGTCTGATACAACGGATTATCCGTTTCATGGCAATCTGTTCGAACAGATTCAAAGAGTGGAAGCAAAACCTTTTTCGCGGGACTTCAGGGAACAGTTGGAAGCAGGGACGCTATTGTATGGCAGCCAGCTTCACTTTCATTTTTCCCGGGAAGGAATCGACGAAATTCTGGATGAGATGACGGCATACTATCCGGAAGAAATCAGAAACCGGGTAGAAAGAGTATTGCGTGAACAGATGCGAAAGTTTCAATATATGTTCTGACATATGAAAAAGGAGGGCAAATGCCCTCCTTTAGTCTTCAAAGAGTTTCAGATTCTGCCGGGAGAGGAGATCTGCCGCTTCGGCGATTCCTTCGGCATCTCCGCGGAAGCAGAAGCGGAGCTCCTCAATCTTCAGGCCGCAAAGGGTCTTCAGATCCCGGATTCCGTGCTTCTTCAGCACGGCGTCCGTTTCTTCGCTGAGAAGCCCGGCCTTTTTCAGATCCGGCATGTATTCGTTTTCTCTGCCGGAAAACTGAGACTTTACATGAGCCTGCCGCCTGGCTTCGAATGCGGCGAGCGCTTCCGCGTCGGTTCCGCAGCTGAGAATTTCATTGTACCGGGGATAATAGAGCATATCCCGGAAGAAGCGGGTAATAATGGCTCTGGCATCCTCGCCGGGAGGGAGGGGCATTCCGTCTTCATAAACGGATCTGATCAGGTCCCTGCCCCGCCGCCCGCTGAAGTAGTCTTCCAGCAGAAGCCGGATGGTTTCCGCCGGGTTGGGGGGTAATCTGTCTGCTGTTTTATGATAATAATAGCATCTGGCGGCGTCTTCCTCCCTGAACTCCGCAATGTCGCAGTAGAGATTCAGAGGATATTCCAGACCTTTTGCATTGAATTCCATAAGCATTCTCCTGAAGATTTATCAGAGATTTTCATAATGAGACCAGGCACTGAGAATCTTAACGACCTGCTGTTCCTCATCAACCTGATAGACCAGGCGGTGTTTGATGTTGATTCTCCGGGAATATAGTCTTTCCAGATCCCCGGTCAGTTTTTCGTACGCCGGCGGATTCTGCCAGGGATTCTCCTTCAGCAGCTCTATGAGTGCCTTGGCCTTCCTGTCAAGGCCGGCGGCTGTCAGATTCGGAAAATCATTCAGCGCCTGCTTTGCTGCAACTACTTTATACATTACCAGACAACGGCATCGATTTCCGTGCAGTCCTCAATTTTTTCTGCTTTTCCGGCAAGAATCTTCTCTTTGAGAGCCGAATCGGAGCAAAGCTCAAGAGTTGCCATGATGCCGTTATATTCTTCTTCCGATAATACGATGGCATTGCCGTCCTTGGTACTGACGTGAATCGTTTCATTGTACTTGATGGCATTGGCAAGCATCCCGAACAGATCTTTCCGGAAAGAAGTCGCATTCGTATTCGTCATAATATCACACTCCTGACGCGTACATAATAGCGTACGCTGAAGCGACTGTCAAGCCCGGCACTGCGATGAGGAAAGAAACACCGATGAAATGAGACGGTTCGTGTTTCATACAAATTTTAAGAAAGAAGACCCACAGTTTTCACACTTCTGTGAGTCTTTTTTAGCTTTGAATTGAAAAAATGCAAATTTCTCGCCAAAATCCATTGAAAAAGTGCGAATTATTGCCAGGTACTCGTTGAAAAAGTGTATGCCGGCTGATATAATTCGTTTGGGTGATGAAGTGTTACACAGGAAATCTGAAGAAAAAATAAATAAATGGATTAATAACCCGGATACGGCGTTACTTGTTACCGGAGCCAGACAGGTAGGAAAGACGTATATTATCCGCCATTGTCTGGAGAGTGCCGACTGTGATTTTATCGAAATTAACCTTATCAGAAATCCGGAACTGATCACAGTTCTGGAGCGGTCTGCCGATCCGGATGATCTGGCGGTTAATCTTTCACTGGCTACGGGAAAAATGCCGGTAAAAAAGAAAACGTATATCTTTATTGATGAGATACAGCAGTATAAGGATGTGCTGACAAAAATAAAATTCTGGGTGGATGAGGCACAGTATTATTTTTGCCTGAGTGGCTCACTGCTGGGCGTGGAACTGAATTCCATCCGGTCAGCTCCTGTGGGATATGTATCGGAAATAAAAATGTTTCCTCTTGACTTTGAGGAATTTCTGCAGGCAAGTAAAGTGAATGCTTCTGTTATCGATGAATTGAGAAATTGTTTTTCTGAAAGAAAACCGGTGTCGCAATATATTCACGAAAAACTCATGGAGCTTTTCAGGAGATATACAGTTGTTGGCGGAATGCCGGCAGCGGTCGAGGAATATGTCACCACCGGTAATATGAATGCCGTCATGAGCATTCAGGAAAACATCATTTCCCAATACAAGTATGATTTTACGAAGTACGAAGCTGAAGATAAGCGGCTGATGCTTATAAACATATATAATGGTATTCCGTCTCAACTGTTAAAGCAAAACAAAAGATATAACTATTCCGATATAGAAAAAGGCCTTCGCTTTGAAAAAGCGGAAAGCAGTTTCCTGTGGCTCACCGGTGCCGGAGTATCTGTTCCGGTATATAATGCAACCGAGCCGAGAGTTGCACTGGATCAGAACAAAAAGAGCAATCTGCTGAAGCTGTATTCATCGGACGTCGGTCTCCTGACATGCATGTACGGTTCCAACGCAAAATTGAAGATACTTATGGATGACAGAAGTCTCAACTGCGGCGGGATATACGAAAACATAATCGCACAGGAACTTTTCGCTCACGGATTCAATCTGTATTATTACAACAGCCATAAATTAGGAGAACTTGATTTCGTTATAGAATATAATGGCGGAGTTCTTCCTCTTGAGATTAAAAGTGGAAAAGGTTACTATGTTCACTCCGCAATCAGTAATGTACTCGGTAACGCGGAATATTCCATAAACGAGGGGATCGTGTTTGCGGACTGCAATATTGAAAAGAACGGAAAGATAAGCTATCTGCCGATTTATATGGTTATGTTTCTTGAAAACAGCGTGAAACTGCCAATACTTCCGCAACTTAGAGTCTGAGACACTCCACGCTAAAAAATATCAGAACCGGGCGCTGCCGGGAATTGAGCGAGGATGATATTCCGTGAGTCTTTTTTCTGTTTTCAGATTTCCGGTTTCATGATATGATAAAAATAATTCTGGAACAGAAAAGAGGAACGGGGATTGAAACACCTGATTATTGCCAAGTATCAAGACGCGGTTTCGGATAAGGACGAAATGTTCCGCCGGATTTCGGAGCTGTTTTCAACCTGGACGGAATATCCTTTTATCAGCGGCTGCCGGGTTATCCGAAACTGTATTGACAGACCCAACCGGTATGATGTTATCATTGCCGTGGATCTGGCACCGGAAGACCTGACGCTGTGGGACAGCTGCGAGCTGCACCGGCAGTGGAAGTCCGTATTCGGTGAAGTACTGCAGGCCAAGGCCATTTTTGACGCAGAGGACTGAAGCAGAAATATGAAAATGGCAGGGGTGCTGCTGTTTATGGCAGCGGTGATCGTTCTGGTGACGGTATTCTGCAAACCGAAGGATCGGGGATTCACCTACCCGAGCAGGGAAGCGTTCCGCTGCCCGGTGTGCGGTGCTCAGGTGAGAATCCGGGGCGATAAATGGGAATGCACCTTCTGCGGGGATAGCGGCCGCCTGGCAAAGAAGTGAATTGCCTGTTGCAAATTCCGGTTCCGTGCGTATTACGGAACAATCAACAACATTTCCCCAGGGAATGGAAAGGAAAGAATTATGAAAAAGAATAAGAACAGAAAGGGCCCGAGAAGCCATAAAATCATGAATCACCCGATTCTGGCGCTGTTTCTCATGCCGGTATGGTGTATGATCATTGCCACCATCGGCGGCGGTGTTGTAGATACCATTATCAAACAATATAACAGCGCTTACCCCGGAGGGATCGGCGTTGCCCTTTTTGCCCTCGTCTGCCTGTCAATCCACAAAAAGTGGTTCCGGGGAGAATTCGTCGGCAATCTGCGGTTTAAGAATGCAGCTAAGGGTCTGCTCCTGATTCTGCCCGGTTTCCTGCTGATGGCCATGAATATGCTGGATACGGATTTCAGCAGACTTGCACCGCAGGATTACCTGAATGCCCTGTTTTTAGGTATGGCGCCGGGCATTGCGGAGGAGGTTGCCTTCCGCGGCCTTTCTGGCTCCAACATGATGCGCGTATGGCGGGATGAGAAAAAGATTCCCCTGGCAGTGATTCTGACCTCGCTGGTATTCGGCGGTGTGCATCTGCTCAATGTATTTGTAGGTGCCTCTCAGGCGATTACCTTTACACAGGGAGTTTATGCCGTGGGTCTGGGAATTCTATTTGCTGCCGTATACTTCCGCACCGGCACGCTGTGGCCTTCCATTGTGACCCATACGCTCATCGACGCTTCCGCATTCCTTAATAAGGAGCTGGTGGAAAGCGGCGGCGTTCTGACGGATAACGGCGGGTTTGAGCTCACAATGCTGATTCCGATGGCAGCGGGTATTATCTGCGCTGCACTGGGCTTCCGGTACATCCGCAAGGAGAAGAGAGGAGAAATCCTTGCCCTGTGGGATGAAAAGTGGAAGCGTACCGGCAAGGATGAGACAGCGACGGAAGAAGGAATAACGGCGGAAGCAGAGAATACTGCGACCGAGTTATAATATATTTATTTGGAGAGTGCTTTTTGCTCAAGTACTGCACACCGGAGATTGCAGCGTAACCGGGAGGTTGCGCATACAATCCGACACAACCTCCCGGCAACAGCCGATTGACGTTAACAATATTCGGGAGGAAAAATAATGAATAAAAATAACATCAACATTCGTTTGGAACGGAAAGAAGAATACCGGCAGGTAGAAGCTCTGGTAAGAGAGAGCTTCTGGAACGTGTACCGTCCCGGCTGCCTGGAACATTTTGTCCTGAAGAATCTGAGAACCGATCCGGACTTTGTGCCGGAGCTGGATCTTGTGATGGAAAAGGGAGGGAAGGTGATCGGCCAGAATGTCTTTGTCAAAGCAAAGATCAGAGCCGATGACGGAAGAGATGTTCCGATTCTGACCATGGGTCCGATCTGCATAGCGCCGGAGTGGAAGAGAAAAGGCTTCGGAAAGCTTCTGCTGGACGAGTCCCTGGAACGGGCAGAGAAGCTGGGATACGGCGCAGTCTGCTTCGAAGGCAACATCCTGTTTTACGGGAAAAGCGGTTTCACGTATGCTTCGGATTTCGGCATCCGCTATCACGGGCTGGCGGAAGGAGAGGATGCCTCCTTCTTTCTCTGCAAGGAGCTGATTCCGGGTTTTCTGACCGGAATCACCGGGGAATATTCTACTCCGGAGGCCTACTTCATCTGCGACAGGGAGCCGGAGGCTTTCGCGCAGTATGAAGCCTCGTTTCCCGTCAGAGAAAAACGGAGATTGCCGGGCCAGCTGTTCTGAATGAATCCGGAAACACGCCGGGAGTATTACTCCCGGCGTGTTTTTCAATGCTATCGATATCTTCCGGTTAACGCCGGTTGGAGGGCAGCCAGATGTGCTGCGCCTCTGCTGCCTGAATCAGTTCCTCCCGGAAGTCCGGGTGGGCAACGGAGATGAGGGCATCCGCCCGTTCCCAGGTGTTCCGCCCGGCCAGATCCGCAATCCCGTACTCAGTGACCAGGGAATAGACCTGTGTGCGGGGTGTGGTGATGATATCCCCCTCCGTAAACCGGGGAAGAATCCGGGAACGGACGGTTCCGGATTTGTCGGTATACGTGGAGCTCATGCAGAGGAAGGAGTGACCGCCCCGGGAAGCACTGGCTCCCGTAACGAAGTCCAGCTGACCGCCGGTTCCGCTGATTTGGCGGGTTCCGGCACTCTCCGAGGAAACCTGCCCGTACAGATCGGCGTTCAGACAGGCGTTGATGGAAATCATGTTGTCGACAGATGCTATGACGGCTGGGTCGTTTACATAGCTGAGGGGAAAGCCCAGAATGTCGTCATTGTCATTCAGCCAGTCATAGAACTCCCGACTGCCGATGGCAAGTCCCAGCACACTCTTGCCAGGGTGGAGATTCTTGCGGGCATTGGTGAGCTTTCCGGCTTTATGAAGATCATAATAGGCATCGGAACAGAGCTCCGTATGCATGCCCAGGTCTTTCAGATCCGAGTCTACGATGAGACGGCCCAGAGCGTTGGGCATTCCGCCGATGCCGAGCTGCACGGTGGCGCCGTCGTGAATATAGGGAAGAACATAGGAAGCAATCCGGCTGTCGATTTCCGTAGGTTCCGGATTCTGCATCACCATAAGCTCCCGGTATCCGGATTCCACCACGGCATCTACTCTGGAAATGTGAATCTTCGTTTCCGGCCCGCCGTGAATCAGGGGCAGCGCTTCATTTACCTCCACGATGATTTTTTTCGCAACGGAAAGAGGAGGACTCACCGCACCGAGGGCACCGGAAAGGCTGAAGTAACCTTCATCGTCCATGGGCGCAACGGAAATCATTGCTACGTTGACGGTAAGGAAGCTTTTATAGTACCAGGCCAGATCCCGGAAGAGCATCGGGGAGAAAAAGGCTCTCCCGACTGCGCACATCTTCCGCTCATAGGCTCCGCAGTGCCAGGTGGAATAGACGAAATGCTCCTGCGCGGGATCGCATTCCACAACCGCAATGGGACCGGGAAGCAGATTGCCCCGGACTTTTACTCTTTGCAGCTCATCCTTCCGCTGCGACAGTGCCAGATCCAGAAGCCACGGCATGGAGTTGTTGGAGCCGTAGTCCACCCAGTCTCCGGAGTGAACCAGCTTTACGGCTTCCTCCGGAGAACAGAGGCGGGACTGATATTCCTGAAGATAATTCATGATTCGGCTCCGGCGACAGCGGCTCTGCCGGCCCGATAGGCGGCCAGATTCAGATCCCGGAATTTGGCCGGGACGGTATCGGCAATCACAGATTCCCAGTCAATGTCATTCAGCGCCAGAGCTTCTGTCAGAGCACCGAACAGGACCACGTTCATGCACTTGGAATTGCCGAGAGCATCCGCAATTTCCGCTGCATTCAGGGAATAGGTTTTGAAGTGCTGCTCCATGGCTTCCAGGCAGCCCTCCGGATACTCCGCAAGGCCGGCGGCAACGGTGGAAGAAGGCATTTCAAAATCGTTGATGACGGCAATTCCGTCCGGACGGAGGAAATTCGCATAGCGGACGGCCTCCATTTTTTCAAAAGCAACCAGAATATCCGCCGCACCTTCGCCGATAACGGGGGAGTAGACCTTGTCCCCGAAGTGAACCTGGGTGGAAACACTGCCGCCGCGCTGGCTCATTCCGTGGACTTCGCTCATCTTTACATCATAACCCTTGCTCATCAGGCCGTTAACCAGAATCTTGGCTGTGAGAATGGCTCCCTGACCGCCTACGCCTGCCAGAACAATACTCTTCGTTTTCATTATTTGTCCTCCTTCCGGGAAATTGCACCCTTGGGACATACCTGGGCACAGACCGTGCAGCCTCTGCACTGGTTGGCATCGATGGAAGCTTTTCCGTCTTTAATCATCAGAGCGGGACACCCGACCTTCAGGCAGCTTCTGCACCCCACGCAGACGTCGGAATCCACCTGACAGATGCCCGTATCCTGCTTGTTCCGCTTGATCAGGAGGCAGGGACGGCGGCAGACGATGGCTGTCTTTTCTTCCGATGCCAGTGCCTGGTCCAGAACGTCACTGACTGCCTTCAGATCCTGCGGATCTACGGTCAGAACCTGCGTAAACCCGAAGGAGCGGAGAACTTCTTCGATGGAAACGGCATTGGCAACTTCACCCTGCAGGGTATAACCGCTGCCGGGATTGTCCTGATGTCCCGTCATGCCGGTAATATGGTTGTCCAGTACCACGGGGATGACGTTGGCGTTGTTGTATGCAATCTCCACGGCACCCGTCATGCCGCTGTGGAAAAACGTGGAGTCGCCCACAACGCCGAAGACCTTCTGGGATTTTCCCATCATTTCGAAAGCCTTGGACATGCCGGCCCCGATAGAGAATCCTCCGCCCATGCAGACGCAGGTTTCAATGGCACTCAGCGGTTCAGCTGCGCCGAGAGTATAGCAGCCGATATCTCCGGCGGCGTGGCATTTTTTCTTTGCCAGGACATAGAAAAATCCTCTGTGGGGACAGCCTGGGCAGAGTGCGGGGGGACGGGAAACCGGCTTGACACCCGGGTCCACGGTTTCCGCTTTTTCACCGAAGAGCATCTCCCGGAGCCGCTGGGGATTCAGCTCGTACTTCTCAGAGACCAGCTCTTTCCCGATGCACTCAATGCCGGCGGCCTTAATCTGCTGCTCCATAAATCCGTCCAGCTCTTCAATGACATAGAGCTTCTTCACTTTGGAGGCGAATTCCCGGATCAGCTTCATGGGCAGAGGATTGGTCAGTCCCAGCTTCAGGAAAGAAGTATCTTCCGGAAACACATCCTTGGCATACTGATAGGCAATGGAGGCAGTAATGACGCCAATTTCGCTGCCCTTCATCTCCAGCTTCTGAAGAGGAGAAGTGTTGCTGTATTCGGCAAGAGCCGCCATCTGTTCTTCCACTTTGACCCTGTTTTTGTACGCATTGGCGGGTGAACAGTTGAATCTGGCAGCTTTCTGATACTCTTTGACAGGAGCGCCGTCCCGTTCTCCCAGTTCCACAATGCTCTTGGAATGGCTGACGCGGGTGGTGGTGCGCAGAATTACGGGCATGTCAAACTGCTCGGATATTTCAAATGCGGCTTTGGTAAAGTCTTTGCATTCCTGAGAATCGGAAGGCTCCAGACACGCCACCTTGGCATGAAGCGCATACCAGCGGTTATCCTGCTCATTCTGGGAGGAATGCATGCTGGGGTCATCCGCACTGACAATGACGAATCCTCCGTTGACGCCGTTATAGGCGGCAGTGAACAGCGGGTCCGCTGCCACATTGAGACCTACATGCTTCATGGCGGAAAAACTTCTTGCGCCGGCAATGCTGGCACCGTAGGCCGTTTCCACGGCGACTTTTTCATTGGGAGCCCACTCACAGTAGAGAGAATCACCGTATTGGGGAAGTGTTTCAAAAATTTCCGTGCTGGGTGTTCCCGGATAAGCGGAGCAGACCAGCGCACCTCCCTCATATACACCCCGGGCAATGGCTTCATTGCCGGACATCAGCAGTTTCATGGTAAGAAGACCTTCTTTCTGTAAATTATAATATGTAGAAAAAGAATTTGATAACAGTATACCACAAGTTGGGGAGAGAAAACAGTTTTTGATTCAAATGATACATCCACTTGATTTCTTGCTCTGATTTTTCTATAATATGTGATTGTAAAATTTTAAGCTCTGTTGTAAGGAGAAGACACATGGAAGACAAATATACATTTGCAAATGAAGAATACCGCAGAACCTATTGGCATACCTGCTCTCATATTCTGGCCCAGGCTGTCAAGCGCCTTTATCCGGAAGTGAAGCTGGCCATAGGTCCTTCTATTGACAACGGTTTCTATTATGATATGGATTCGCCGTTCCCCTTCACCCCGGAAATCTTCGAGGCACTGGAAGCGGAAATGCGCAAGGTCTGCAAGGAAAAGCTTCCCCTGGAGAGATTTGAGCTCCCCAGAGACGAAGCATTGAAGTTTATGAATGAGCGGAATGAGCCCTACAAGGTCGAGCTGATTCAGGACCTCCCGGAAGATGTTGCCATCAGCTTCTACAGACAGGGTGAGTTTACGGATCTGTGCGCTGGCCCGCATCTGGACTCCACCGGCCGCGTAAAGGGCAACGCCATCAAGCTGACGGCCTGCAACTCCGCCTACTGGCGCGGAGACAGCAGCCGCCAGACGCTCCAGAGGATTTACGGCATAGCTTTCCCGAAGAAGGAAGAGCTGGATGAATATCTGGCTCGCATTGAAGAGGCAAAGCGCCGCGATCACAGAAAGCTGGGCAAGGAACTGGGCCTGTTCGCATTCCGCGATGAAGCCCCCGGCTTCCCCTTCTATCTCCCCAAGGGAATGATTCTGAGAAACACGCTGATTGATTACTGGCGTGAGGTCCACAGAAAGTGGGATTACACGGAAATCATGACTCCCCAGATCATGCGGAGAACGCTCTGGGAGACTTCCGGCCACTGGGATCACTATAAGGACAATATGTACACCACGGTGATTGACGAAGAAGACTTCGCCATCAAGCCGATGAACTGCCCCGGCAGCATCCTGGTCTATGACCTGGAGCCCCATTCCTACAAAGAGCTGCCGCTGCGCTACGCAGAGCTGGGAACGGTACACCGTCACGAACTGTCCGGCGCTCTTCACGGTATGTTCCGTGTACGCTGCTTCACGCAGGACGATGCCCACATCCTTCTGGCAAAAGACCAGATTAAGGACGAGGTGCAGAGAATCACCAAGCTGTTCGATGAAGTGTATTCCACTTTTGGCCTGCCGTATACCATTGAGCTGTCCACCATGCCGGAAGACCATATCGGCACAGAAGAAGACTGGGAAATCGCCACAGCGGCGCTTTCCGATGCTCTGGTGGCTATGGGAAAGACCTACGAGATCAACCCGGGAGACGGCGCATTCTACGGCCCGAAGCTGGACTTCCATATCGAAGACTCTCTGGGAAGGACCTGGCAGTGCGGCACTATTCAGCTTGACTATCAGCTGCCCGGCAGGTTCAATCTGGAATACGTAGGCGCGGATGGTGAGAAGCATACACCCGTGATGATTCACCGCGTGGTATTTGGCTCTATCGAGCGTTTCATCGGAGTGATTACGGAGCATTACGCCGGCGCATTCCCCACCTGGCTCAGCCCGAACCAGGTAACGGTAATGCCGATTACGGACAGAGTCAATGCCTATGCACAGAACGTTGCCGACAGACTTGCTGCTCTCGGAATTCGCTGCGATACGGACCTTCGCAATGAAAAAATCGGCTATAAGATTCGCGAAGCGCAGCTGATGAAGACGCCATACATGCTCGTAGTAGGAGACAAGGAAGCGGAAGCAGGCACGGTAGCCGTGAGAACCAGAAACGGTGTAGATTTAGGCGCAATGCCGATGGAAGATTTTGTTGCTAAAATTCAGACAGAAATAAAGGAGAAAAAAGCATGAATTATTGCCCGAAATGCGGTGCGTATATTCCCGAAGGACAGACGGAATGCGTTGCCTGCGGCGGAGCAGATGTTCCCAAAGCGCCGGAAGCTCCCGTCATCGAATTTGAACAGCCCGACAGAACCCCGAAGACGACTTCGGAAAGAACAGGCGGCACTCCGTCTGCCGAAATTCCCTCAGAAAAACCCGTTGCAGCCAAATCCGTTGATCTTTTGGCAGTTCTTTCCTATTTCGGAGCACTCTGCGTGCTGCCGTTCTTCCTGAAGAAGGATGATGACTTTACGATTTTCCATGCCAAGCAGGGAGTTATCCTGCTGGTGATTTCGGTAATTCTCGATGCCCTGGGAAGCGCGCTTCCCTTTGCGTGGATTCTTTCCATCGGACGTTTGTACCTGATGATCATGGGCATTTGCAATGCCTGGACGGGCAAGAAGGAATACATCCCCTGGGTCGGAAAATTTGCAGAGAAATTCTGAGAAAATCCCTGAATCTCGGGAGCGGAAACGCTTCCGAGATTTTTTTAATAAAAGGAGAAAAAAAGATAAAAAAAAGAGTTGACAAGGGGGAGGGGGAGTGGTATATTAGCAAAGCTGTCGCGAGAGAGCGACGGAGCTGGACCTTGAAAATTGAACAATGGAAGAAAGCTTATGCAAATAAGCACCTTTTTAAAGAAG
>JAZLHH010000009.1:0-10981 GCA_045616745.1 Candidatus Limivicinus sp.
ATCTGGATACGCTGGCGATCGGAACCCACAGGATAGAAATCGTATCCTCGGACGGCAGCGCTTCCACCAACTTCACGATCCGCAGCGGATTCGTACCGCCGAAGACCGGCGATGCAGGCACCGCCCTGTGGATCACACTGATGGCGTGCAGCAGTCTGACCGCGGCAGCGGTCTGCTGTGCCGGCCGAAGAAAGAACAGAATTTAAGATAAGACAGAACGGTAGAAATATGATGAATTCGGATCAATCCGTACAGAAGAATAAAGCTCTGAAACCGGCATCCAGGATGCTGGCCTTTGTGCTGGCGCTTGTCTGCATTCTGACGACGGTGCTGCCCTCCGTTTCCGCGTTTGCGGACGCGGAGGACGGCCTCCCGGATCTGGGTTCGCAGTGGGCCAACGTACAAAATCTGAATTATGCCGAGTGGATGGCGGAGGTGCCGGGCTATTATCAGATCAGCCAGCTGAATATCCCGGGTGCGCACGATGCCGCTACGAAGAACGCCGTGCCCGCTATATGGGCGCAATGTCAGGACTATTATATCGAAGAGCAGTTTGCCAGAGGCATCCGCTACTTCGATGTTCGCTGCGACTTCTTCAACGAACTTGGAAAGCGAGTGGATAAAAGCTTCCTTATTTCAACGCACAACGGGATGCCGTGTTTTTACAAAGGGCCTTATGCGTATCGGGTCTGGGACAATATCGTGCTGCCCGCTGTCGACTACGTGAAGAAGCATCCGACAGAGACCATTATTCTCGATACCTGCCGGGAAGGCAATTTTTTCAAAGACTATTCCGATGAGTATAAACGCGAGGTAGAGGATGCGATCCGGAAGATGAAGCAGAATCTCAGCGAAGAAGACTGCCTGTTCGTCTATGCGGGCGATCCGGTGCCGACGCTGGACGACTGCCGGGGGAAGATTGTCGTTCTGGAATATTATCGCAATGTCAGCATGTCGACCGCCTACGGCGATCATTACAGCGTATATCGAAATGAAAAAAAGAAACTGATTCAGTCGCATCTGGCACACGCCGTTCCAATGAATCTGCACTCCATCGATATTTTCCGGAAACAGGGTGATATTGAAAATATACCGGGTCATTACGGCAATCCGGATGTCTTTACGGTCGGCATCAACCTGAATCAGCTGGAAAGTGAAATAGGCTTAAATGTTGGCCCGAGGGCCAATGCCGAAGAGATGAACTTCTATTTTCTGAATAATACGACGCTGAAACAGGGAATACGGTACGGCTGGGGAAGTTCCGATTTCCCGTCGCGAGAAATGATTCATAAATACATTGTGACCAACCCGCACAAGGGCGGAACGGAAGAATATTACGCCTGGTATTATTATAAGGATCGTTCTCTGCATATCGGCAACTACGTGCCGGGGAAAGAGGAAGATAATAACATTGAAGACTGGGGGAAGTTCGAGAAGAACTTCCGTACCGCGGTTGCCGACAATATCCCCTGGAGCAAGTACCAGAGCAGGATCACGAACGTTACCGTTGACGACGAAATTCACCCTTACATTACAAGCTACTGGTTCTGCAATCTGATTGCATGCAAAAGCTTTGATCTGGCCAAGCTCCATAATGATAAGCTGGTCGGAATGGATCACATGTTCAAGAACTGCAGTTCGGTGGAAACAATCGACCTCCGGCACTTCAGCCTGAGCGGACAGGATCCGACGTATATGAATGTTCAGGAGATGTTCTGTGACTGCCGGAATCTGAAGACAATCTATGCCGCCAACGGCTTTAATTTCCAGGGAATCCTGGAAAATGTGCGTGCCAAGGATATGTTTTTGAACTGCGTCAAGCTCACCGGCGGATACGGAACGAAATACGACAGCA
Source organism: Candidatus Limivicinus sp. (assembly GCA_045616745.1). GTDB lineage: Bacteria > Bacillota > Clostridia > Oscillospirales > Oscillospiraceae > Limivicinus. The sequence continues at coordinate 1,856 of JAZLHH010000009.1, forward strand.
ATAAAAGGAATACAGAGTATGCCTGCATCGATTCGCCGGCAGTCGCAGGATACTTTACCGAAAAGACAGTTCAGTCTTCTGATATCTGGTGGGGATTCAATGACGCAAAAACACTCACAATTTCCAGCCAATACAGTGCGCAGACACCCAATCAATTGGAGGATATCTTTGAGCAGCCCCCCTGGACCGGTGCCGGCTATGTGGATGCGATTCAGGCTGTCAAGGTTCTCGATACCGTCATCCCGAAGACAACGGCGCATTGGTTTGAGAATCTGAAGAACTGCAGCAGCTTTGACCTTGCCAAGCTGGACCTTTCCGCCAGCATGTCGATGGAATCCATGTTCGACGGCTGCAGCGCTCTGGAAGAGATTAATCTGACCGGCTGGTGCCAGAGCATTCCCTGCGGCAGCATGTTCCGAGGCTGCACGAATCTGAAGACGATTTATGCACCGCGGGGATTTTCGCTGAGCAATCAGGTCAATTCCAATTATATGTTTGCCGGCTGCGAGCAGCTCACCGGCGGCAGGGGAACGACCTATGATGCCACGCTGGTTGAAATGGATCATGTACGGGCTATCGTTGACGAAGGGTCAAAGAACCCGGGATATTTTACCGAGAAAACGACCTATTTCTGGGGCTATGATAATAAAAACGAAACTCTGAGTATCGGATCGGTACAAACAGAACGTGCATGGCTCCCGTTTAATGACATCAGATATGATGCCTTTCCATGGTCTGAGCATTTACTTGCAAGGGATGTCGGCAAGGTGGATATTGTATCTGAAATCAGCCCCCGTCATCTGAGCAACTGGTTTGCCGGCTGCACAAACTGCAAAGAGTTTGACCTCCAGATGCTGGATACCAGCCTGACGCAGGACATGGATAATCTCTTTCGGGACTGCGCTGCGGTGAGGACTCTGGATCTCTGCAGCTTCCGCTGCGATTCGCTGGAAAGTGCCGAGCATATGTTTGCCGGCATGACAGGCGTCCTGACGATTTATGCGGATCAGGCATTCGACCTCTCCGATACTGCTGTGGGAGAGAATCTCTTTACCGGCGATACGAAGCTGATGGGCCGCTTTGAAACAATGCTGGAAGATCTGGAAGAGGGGCAGAGCGACCGCACCTTTGCCCGAATTGACAATCCCAATCGAAAGGGACTCTTCACGGAGAAGGGCCAGACTCTCTACTGGGGCTATGATACGACAAGCAAAACGCTGTATCTCAGCAGCACTTATACAGATCAGGCGCCGAAAGCGTTTGAAGATAATGAGTTTTATAATGACACCTTGCCCTGGCGGGAACTCCAGTCTAAAATGGAAAACGTTGTCGTTCTCAATCCCATGAAGCCGGTCTTCACAGATATCTGGTTTTATGAGAGCGCGGCCAAAAACTTTGATCTGAAGAATCTGGATACGAGCGATACCTTCGATATGGACTTGATGTTCTCCAAGTGCAAAAACTGTGAGGTACTGGACATTTCCGGCTTCAGCATCGAAAGCCTCCGCCATGCAGTCGCCCTGTTTGAGAACTCCAATTTTAAGACCATCTACGTTTCTGCCGGCTTCGATTTTCGGGTTAAATCGTATGGCGACTTCCAAAATCTGTACAATGAAGCCTTGTATCTCGTCGGAGGAGAAGGAACCAGATATACGGATCATCCCGGTCGCGGACTGGAATGTGCCTGCTATGACGGAAAAGACGGCGCTCCCGGCCTCTTTACGCTCTATGTGGAGCCGGAATACGACATCAGCTTCGTGAATTACGATGACGCGGTACTGCAGACGGGAAAAGTTACTCTGAATACCTTGCCGGTTTTTACGGGCGAGACGCCGCAGAAGGAACCGACCGACACGAAGCAGTATACCTTCCGGGGCTGGGACAGGGAGATCGTTCCGGCAGTGGCCGATGCGACCTACAAAGCCGAATTTCAGGAAGAGGACAGGAAGTACATTGCCAAATTCATTGGCGATAATGAAGAGATCCTCGACATCGTCACTTTTGCATTCGGCGAAGAACCCAAAACTATAGTCAAGGCCGAACGGAAAGATACGGAACTGTATCACTATGAATTCATCGAATGGAAGTTTGAAAAGATCGATAAAGACGGTATCTATATCTACCGGCCTGTCTTTGAGGAGACGTACCGGCTGTATCAGATCCGCTTCCTGAACGATTCCACGACGGTCCTCAAGACCTACGCACTGAAATATAACGCCGTGCCGGACTACGACGGGGAAACCCCGCAGAAGGCCAGGGACGGCGAGTACAGCTATGCCTTTACCGGCTGGGCTCCGGAAATCGCCCCGGTTACGGCGAATGCGGACTACACGGCGGTCTTTGAGAAAACGCCCGTCGAATACCGCTTTACGAAGGGCGACGGCAGCATCTTCCGCAAGGGCGACAGACTGAGCCCGGAATTCGCGGCGGACGGGGCACTGGAATTTTTGAAATACGAAGATGAAAAACCGGGAATCTATGTGGACGGCGCACAGGTGGATCCGGAGAATTACACGATGGATGCCTACGAAGTCCGCTTTGTATTTGACCTCACGTATCTCAACGGCCTGACGGCGGGCGAGCACAAAGTGAAAGCCGTGTACCGCAACGGCTCTGCCCCGGAAGTGAAGTTCACAGTCACGGAGGATCCTCCGGTGGCGGGTGTACCGATCTATAAGGTGGACGCGGAAGGCAATGCCCTGGAGGGAGCATGGCTCACCGTAAGAGGAGAAGACATCAACGGGGCGAATTATTCCTATTCCTTCGTGACGCCGGATCACGGCTGCACAACGCTGAATCTGGAGCCCGGCACCTATGTGCTGACGGAGGACGCTACGCCCTCTAGCCTGTATGAAAAGGCGGAGGACATCCGCTTCAAGGTGTATCTGGACGAAGCAGGCGAGCTGAAGATCGCGCTGCTTGCCGCTGCGCCGGATGAAAGCGGCACAACAGCCGATGTACCGGACGATACCGGTACGGATTTGACCGGGAGCGACACCGAAACCGGCGAGGGAGACACCGAAACCGGCGACGGGGATACCACGGGCAGCACTGAGCCGAACGGCGAGGGAAATCCTTTATCCGGTCCGACGAAAGATCCAAGCGATGAAATCGAGACCCCCGTCACGGAAATCCGGATGGTGGACAGATATGTTCCCGCAGAAGGCATGACGGTTCCTTTCGAGAAGATTGACAGACAGGGCAATCCCGTCTCCGGGGCGGAGATTTCCATCGAAGGTCTGGACGTGAACTTCAGCTGTGACTGGGAGACAGACGGAACCATCAAGGAACTGAAGCTGCACCCCGGCACCTACCTGATGATGGAAGACAGGGCGCCGGAGGGATACCGGGCAGCGGAGAACATCATCTTCCGCGTGAAGCCGGACCTGGAACTGGTACTCATCGGGAAGGATGAGAGCGGCGAAGAGATTGAACTGCCGGTATACGACATCCTCATCAGCATGACGGACCAGGCAATCGTTAAAAGACAGGTCGTATTCACGAAGGTGAACGAACAGGGCAGCGCCATCGGCGGAGCAGAGCTCTCCGTCCAGGGCATAGACAACAACTATGTCTACGGCTGGAAAACGAAAGCCGGAGAGGCGATGGGCCTGACGCTGGAGGACGGGAGCTATGTTCTGAAAGAGATTACGGCACCGGCCGGGTATCAGAAGGCGGGAGACATCAGCTTCCGCATCAGCTGGGACGGAAGCCTCTGGACCGTGACCCGGAATGAAGCCGGAGAAGAAATCGAGACCCCGGCAGAGGGCATCGTCATGACGGATGCATCCGTTCCCGGAACCGTGAAGATCTTCAAGACAGACGAGCTGGGCACGCTCATCGGCGGAGCACAGCTGAAGCTGGAGAAGGGAGACGGAACGGAGATTGAAAGCTGGACCTCTGCGGCGGGAGAAGAGCACAGCGTGGACCTCGTTGCCGGAACCTATAAACTGACAGAGACGGCAGCACCGCAGGGCTTTGCCGTGGCAGACCCGATCACCTTCCGCGTGAAGGAGGATCTGAGCCTGGTGATCGTCCGGGCGGACGGCACAGAAGAGGATGCAATTGCTGTCATCATGAAGGATAAAAAGATCCCGGTACCGGTGGTCTTTGCCAAAACAGATGAACTTGGAGCCAGCCTGGGCAATGCCCAGCTGCGGGTAGAGGGCGTCAACGTGTACTTCTCGTACAACTGGACGACGGAAGCCGGAAAGAACATGCAGCTGCAGCTCTGGCCCGGAACCTATACGATGAAGGAGACGGAAGCACCGGAAGGATACCTGAAGGCGGCGGACATTACCTTCAAGGTCCTGGAAGACAGGACGGTGGTGCTCGTGGCAGAAGACGGAACGGAAACAGCGGTGGAAACCGTAGTGATGCGAGACATTGCCAAAAAGGCGAAGGACGTGATGTTCCGGCTCATCGACGGCACGGGAAGCCGGCTGGCGGACGGAGTTCTGCAGGTTCTGGGGACGGACAATACCTTCTCCGAAAGCTGGACGAGCCGGAAGATCGGCGATCACGAGATCCGACTCTGGCCGGGCAGCTACGTTATGAAGGAGCTTGCCGTACCGGAAGGATATAACGGTTCGGCAGATATAGCCTTCAGAGTGAAGGACGACGGAACGCTTGTTCTGGTGAACGGAACGGCGGAAATCCCGGCGGAAGCCGTAGTGATGACGAACATCAAGAAGGATGAGCCTGTGGAATACCGGGTGACCTTCTCTCTGCGGGACGGCAGCGGCAATAAGCTGGGCGGCGGCGGACTGAGGGTAGAGGGCAGCGACAGCAGCTATGAAAGCGAGTGGATCAGCGTAAAGGGCTCGGACAAGGAGCTGACGCTGCGCCCGGGAAGCTATACCATGAAAGAGCTGTTCATACCGGTGGGCTATACCGGTTCGGCAGACATTGCCTTCCGAGTGAAAAATGACGGAACCGTGGTGACCGTCAGCGGCAGCACGGAGACCCCGGTAAGCGCCGTGGTTATGACGAATGCCAAGAAGACGGATCCGGAGCCGACGGAGTACCACATCATCCAGGGCGCCAACTCCAGCTGGACGCACGGAAGCGGGATCACCCACCGGTTTGCATCGGATGCTCCGTTCAGCAAATTCGTGGGCGTGAAGATCGACGGAGCAGCGGTTGCTGCAGCCAACTACACAGCGTTCGAGGGCTCCACGGTGATCGACCTGAAGCCCGCCTATCTGGATACGCTGGCGATCGGAACCCACAGGATAGAAATCGTATCCTCGGACGGCAGCGCTTCCACCAACTTCACGATCCGCAGCGGATTCGTACCGCCGAAGACCGGCGATGCAGGTACCGCCCTGTGGATTACACTGATGGCGTGCAGTGCATCTGCAGCCGGAATGCTTCTCAGCGTGAGAAAGAGAAAAGAACACTGATATAAAATTGCGGCGCCCTGCAAAGGGCGCCGTTTTTCGATGATATCTGAAGCAATCACCCGGCTGCCCGGAAGCTGACAGACGGTTTCATTTTTCTTTGTTTCGTTCTGCGGGAGGCAGGGAAATCTTGCCCGGCAGGGACAGGCATGATAAAATAAAAACAGAAACAGTGAATACAGGGAGAGATTCACAATGATGAATACGTTGCAAAAACTGGGAAAGTCTCTGATGATGCCCGTAGCGGTGCTGCCGGTCTGCGGGATTCTGATGGGTCTGGGATACAGTCTCTGCCCGGAAGCCATTCAGGGCGGCGACATCGTGGGAGTGGCCGGAACCGTCGGCTATTTTCTCGTCAAGGCCGGCGGTGCCGTCATTGACAACATGCCGTGGCTGTTTGTAGTGGGAACGGCAGTGGGAATGTCTGATGACGGGCACGGTGCCGCAGCACTGGCGGGGATCGTGAGCTGGCTGACAGTGATTACGCTGCTGTCGCCTGCCGCGGTTTCCGCTGTTCTGCCCGGGCTGGAGGAGAGCTCCTCCGTCTCCCTTGCATTTTCCAAAATACAGAATCCGTTTATCGCCATCCTTACCGGAATGCTGGGGGCAAAGTGTTATAACCGCTTCAAGGGAAAGCGGCTGCCGGATGCACTGGCTTTTTTCAGCGGACGGCGATTTGTCCTGATTGTGACGGTGCTGTCCTCCCTGCTGTTTGCAGCGGTGCTGTGCCTTGTGTGGCCTCTGGTATTCAGCGGTCTTACCGCATTGGGAAAAGGGATTCTCCGGCTTGGCGGCATCGGCACAGGCATTTATGCAACGCTGAACCGTCTGCTGATTCCCTTCGGGCTGCATCATGCACTCAACAATGTGTTCTGGTTTGATACCATAGGAATCGGAGATCTGACGGCCTTCTGGGCAGGGAAGACCTCTGCGGATGTGAACTGGTCCCTGGGAATGTATATGTCCGGCTTCTTTCCGTGCATGATGTTCGGGATTCCCGGCGCCGCTCTGGCAATGGTCAGAAATGCCGACAACAAAAAGAAAGCTTTCGGCCTGCTCTCTTCCATTGCGCTCTGCTCCTTCCTCTGCGGTGTGACGGAGCCCTTTGAATTCGCCTTTGTCTATGCGGCGTTTCCGCTGTACGCGGTATATTCCGTTCTCTACGGACTTTTTGCGATTCTGACCTACTATACAGGCTTTCGTGCCGGATTTTCCTTTTCGGGAGGAGCAGTGGACCTGTTCTTCTCCTCTCTGCTGCCGGGGGCGCAGAAAACATGGCTGATTCTCCCCCTGGGGCTCGCAGCGTTTGCGGTTTTTTACTTTGTCTTTGACTTCCTGATCCGGAAGCTGGACTGCAAGACGCCGGGAAGAAAGGAAGATGCGGAAGAGGGCGTCAATCCGCAGAAGCTGACGGATCGGGAGAAGGCACAGAAAATCGTTGACGCCATCGGCGGGAAAGGGAATATCCGGCAGGTCGACTGCTGCGCGACGAGACTGCGCATCAGCCTCGCAGACAGCAGCCTGGTAGACAAAAAGGCCTGCAGGGCAGCCGGGGCGCTGGGTGTGGTGATTCCGGACAGGACCGCATGTCAGCTGATTATCGGCGTAACGGTACAGCAGCTTTTAGAGGAAGTAAAGGCAGTGCTTGACGGACAGGGGCAGACGCCCGACCGGAAGCAAATCAGCCACAGCGAGGTGCTTGTGAGAATTCCGCTGCAGGGTGCGGAGCAGGATACTGCGCCCGCGGGAAACGGCGAGGGATTCTTTTACAGGATTACCGATCCTCTGGGAATGCACGCAAGACCGGCTGCCGCTCTTGCCGGAGTGGTCTCCGGCTACCGGAGCCGTGTGACCGTAACAAACGGCTCTGCGCATGCAGATGCCGCCAGCACCATCAGCCTGATGTCACTGAATATTCAACAGGGAAGCACAATTTCCGTCAGTGCCGAGGGAGAGGATGCGGCAGAGGCACTTCAGGCAGTGAAAGACTTCCTGACGCAGAGAATGTGAGGAACAGCGGATGAAAACGATCCATGCAAAAATCGCAAACGGCGGCTTCGCCTGCGGCAAAGCGTTTGTCCTCGGCAGAAGGGCGAAAACGGAAAAAACGCTGACCTCAGACCCCGGCGAGGTGCTGCGCGCACTTGACGGGGCAATAGAGACCGTCCGTACAGACTATGAGAGGCTGATTTCCGAGGCTGCAGCGGCAGGGAATACGGTTGACGAGGGAATTCTGCAGGCACAGCTTGCCATATTGCAGGACCCGGTGCTGTGTGAGAAGATTACGGCATATGTTCGCGATTCTCATTTCTCCGGCGCCTATGCTGCAGAATGTGCCGGAGAGGAAATGGCCGCCCTGCTGGAAGCCTCCGACTCTGAATATCTCCGGGCCAGAAGCTCGGACGTCCGTCTGATTGCGGAAAAGCTTTCGGATGTGCTTTCGGGAACTGCGGCAGCGGCTGTTCCCGGGGAACCTTCCGTCATCGTGGCGGAAGAAGCTGCCCCCGAACAGCTGATCCGGATCGGACGGGAGAAGATTCTCGCCCTGATTACGGCGAACGGCTCCGGACTTTCCCATGTGGCGGTTCTTGCGGGCACCTACGGGATTCCGTATCTTTACGGTACAGAAGAGCTGCCGGAGAACGGGGCGGAAGTCGCCGTTGACGGAGAGCAGGGACTTGTGATTCTGGACCCGGATGCACAGACAAAAGAAGACATGGAAAACAGAATTCGCGAATATCGGGAACAGAGCATCGCCCCGCAGGAGAATGCGTCATATCCCGTCCGTCTGTATGCCAATATCGCATCTCCTAAGGATCTGGATGACGTAATAGAGAACGGGGCAGAGGGAATCGGACTGTTTCGGACGGAATTTCTGTATATGAACCGGAAAGAGCTTCCGTCCGAGGAGGAGCAGTTTCAGGTCTACCGCAGAGTCCTGGAAGGAATGCAGGGCAGAGAGGTCATTATCCGCACGATGGACATAGGAGCGGACAAAAAGACGGAATGTCTGCCGCTGCCGGCGGAGGAGAACCCGGCACTGGGCAGGCGGGCGATCCGCATCTGCCTGGATGAACCGGAGCTTTTCCGCACGCAGCTCCGCGCGATCCTGCGCGCGGCCTGCTATGGAAATGCCGGCATCATGTATCCCATGATTACCTCCTGCGAGGAGCTGGAAGCAATAGAGGAACAGGTGAAGCTTGCGGCGCAGGAACTGGAGCAGCGGCAGGAACGCTATGCCGTGCCGAAGCAGGGAATTATGATTGAAACGCCCGCTGCCGCAGTCATAAGCGATCTTCTGGCGGAACATGTGGATTTTTTCAGCATCGGAACGAACGATCTGACCCAGTACACCCTGGCACTTGACCGGCAGGGAGAAGGACTGGACAGATACTATAACCCGCATCATGAGGCGATCTACCGACTCATAAAGATGACAGCAGAGAATGCGCATCGGCACAGCACTCTGGTAAGCGTATGCGGAGAGCTGGGAGGAAATCCTCAGGCAATCCGAAGACTGACGGAATGCGGCGTGGACGAGCTGTCCATGTCCCCGGGGAAGCTGCCGCAGGCACGGGCCGTTCTGCGAAAAATGCAGGAAGAGAGAAACGCCGCTTCGGAAGCGCTGACGGCACCGGCAGACGGCGCGCTGATTCCTATGGAGGAGATTCCGGATGAGGCCTTCGCCTCCGGCGTTCTCGGAACATGTATCGCGGTGGAAACG
>JAZLHH010000010.1:0-41118 GCA_045616745.1 Candidatus Limivicinus sp.
AACGACAGTCAACCCGCAGACGGTACAGAAGGGTTCCAAGGCAAGTGAACCTGCGGCACCGCAAAAGACCGGATATGAGTTTGACGGATGGTTCAGTGACAAGGAACTGAAAAATGCCTATAATTTCAACACGCCGGTAACAGCGAATTTGACGCTCTATGCAAAGTGGAAGGCATTGCCCCAGTATAAAGTAACACTGACTTATACCAGCGGCGGTTCCGCCTACTTCACTGCGAACAAATCCACAACGATTACGGTGAATGAGGGAAGTACGGTTCAGGTTTCCGCTGCCGCATCCGGAAACGGCATGTATGTCTATGATGTCTGGGTGAACGGCGGACAGAACCGCGTCTACGGAAGCGGTACTACCAGTATCACTTACGAATCTCCGGCAATTATGAAGGATACCGTGATTAAAGTCCGTTTTGGTGATAAATACGGAAACCCGATGACAGGGGATACCGGAATCTGGCAGTATGTTGCTGCAATGCTGGCTGCATCCGGTGCGGGAACAGGCATCGTTCTCGGTTCCAAAAAGCGAAAATAATTCTTTTCGGAGGACCTTCAGATGAAAGAGTATTTTGAAATTATGGATGTAATGGCCCGCGAGGCGGTAAACCTTGACGGCCTGCCCACAATTGAAGTGGAAGTATCTCTGGATGACGGCACGGTAGGAAGAGCCTCTGTATCAGCCCGGATGGCAGACGGAAAGAATCCGGATCTGGCTGCTCAGAATGTGAATACGGAAATTGCAGAGGCACTGGTTGGAATGAACGCTCTGGATCAGACCTATATCGATCGGATTCTGATGGAGCTGGATGGGGACGAAGGCAGGCGCCTGGGAACCAATGCCACGCTGGCAGCTTCTTTTGCCGTATGTAAAGCAGCGGCTTCTTCTGCCGGCCTCAGCCTGTACAATTACATCGGCGGGGTAAATGCGAAGCACGTTCCGCAGATTGTGGACGATACGCCGGAAAAAAGAGGCCAGAAGTGGTACGCAACGCTCTCGCAGCTTCTTGACGACATCAAGAATTATGAGATCGTCTGCGGCGGGAATACGGAAGATACCGTAATGGCCCACATAGCAGTGGCCGTTGGAGCGGCAAAGATTGTTGCAAGACCCAACGTGCAGAATGAACTGATCCGCATTGCGGAAGAACTGGATCAATAAGCGAAAATAAAAAGAGAGAACACCATCTGGTGTTCTCTCTTTTGGTGACCCGGACGAGAATCGAACTCGTGATACCGCCGTGAAAGGGCGGTGTCTTAACCGCTTGACCACCGGGCCATAAAACGGGTACATTTTCATGCACCCGTGCTGTTCTGGTAGCGGCACCTGGATTTGAACCGGGGACACTGCGGGTATGAACCGCATGCTCTAGCCAGCTGAGCTATGCCGCCGTATCGCCAAACAGCATTAGAGATTTTAGCAAACAAAGTCATGATTGTCAACAAGAAAATTACTTGAAATGCATTCTTTTTTGTGGTAAGATATACGGGCATTTGGAGGGCTAGCTCAGCCGGTTAGAGCGCTCGCCTCACACGCGAGAGGTCAGCAGTTCGAGTCTGCTGCTCTCCACCACTATGGAATCTTCCCGTAAGAACAGAATATTGTATATGCTGGCAATGTTCATTTACGGAACGTCAGGTATAGTCCGCAAACTCGTCCCTCTGTCAAGTTGTGTCACAGCTGTCGGAAGGGCGATTATTGCTGTTGTTTTTCTCCTGGTTTTCCTGAAAATTACCGGCCGAAGGATTGATTTTTCAGCGATTCGCAGAAACCTGCTTCAGCTGATTATAGGCGGCTTCCTGCTGGGCTTCAACTGGGTTCTCCTGTTTGAGGCCTACGCCTATACCACGGTCGCGAAAGCCACACTGTGCTACTATATGGCGCCGGTAATCGTCATTCTGCTTACGCCGCTGATTTTTCATGACAGGCTGACGAAGCGGCAAATCTGCTGCATTGCCGTGGCTGCGCTTGGCATGGTGCTGGTTTCCGGCGTTCTGCAGGATTCCGGAGCTTCCGACTGGAAGGGAATTGCTCTCGGCCTTGGTGCTGCACTGTTCTATGCAGGCATCATTATCAGCAACAAGTTCATGAAGGATATTTCTCCTTATGACAGCACGCTGGGTCAGTTTATTGTATGCATCATTTTTATTACAACGTATACCTTGCTGACGGAAGAGGTTACGCTGCAGATGTTTACCCCGCAGGCGCTGCTTCCCTTGCTCTGGATGGGAATTATAAATACGGGGATATCTTACGTCCTTTATTATGGCTCTATTGCCAAGCTGGAAACACAGATTCTGGCGCTGTATTCCTACATTGATCCGGTGGTTGCCTGCATTCTTTCGGCATTGCTGCTGAAGGAGGCTATGACGCTTCCCGGAATCATCGGGGCAGTTCTGATTATAGGCTCTCTGATCTTCAGCGAATTAAAAACATAAAAAGATATTATACAAGTCATAAGAATTTCTTATGACTTGTTCATTTTTCGTCAATATGGGAAAAATCGACTGTGTTTTATGTACAAGTTGTCGGTATTATTCAGCCCTGGCTTGTGATAAAATGATAGAGTTGAAAGTGTGCCCGGAGGTGAGAAAGTGGCAGTAAAAAAGATGTATGTCCTGATTGGAAATTACGGCAGCGGCAAGTCGGAACTGGCGCTGAATTTCGCTTTCCAGGCAGCTGAACGGGGTGAGCGTACGGAGCTTCTGGACCTTGATATGGTGAATACGTATTTCCGCCTGACGAACCCCGGAGTTATGACGAAAATGAAGGAAATCCGCCTCGTTTCCCCCAATTATGCCAATTCCGGTATTGAAACGCTGTCTCTCCCCTCTGAGGTTCAGTCTGCATTCGATATGGACTGGGATACGGTTGTGTTTGACGTCGGCGGTGATTCCACGGGGGCCACGGCTTTGGGAAGATACCATCAGGATTTTATGGCTTTGCCGGAAGGTGCGCTTGAGGTTCTGAATGTGGTCAATATCCGGAGACCTCTGGCAGGAACGGTAGAGAAGATTCGCCGCCTTCAGGAAGAAATTGAAATCCATTCCCGTCTGAAGATTACCGGCATGATTAACAACACCAATCTGGCGCAGATGACCACGCCCGCGGAACTGAGGGACGGTTATGAAATCATCCGCGAGGTTTCCGACATTACCGGCGTTCCGGTTGCATATACATCCGGCAGGAAGCAGCTGCTGGATGAGTTCCTCAGCGAAGGTCATGACGAGAAGTATATCGGCAAGCCAATGTACATCGACACGTATATGGCCAGAGACTGGGATTCCTGGATTCAGAGTTTATAAATTTTAAAAATAATAATTATTGTACGGAGGTAGTTTTATGGTCAAAGTAATAATTAACGAGCTGATCTGTAAAGGCTGCGGACTCTGCGCACGGGCCTGCCCGAAGGGAGTTCTGGAGCTTTCCAAGACCAAGCTCAATGCGAAGGGATATCATCCCGCTGAGTTCGCACGTCCGGAAGACTGTGTAGGCTGCGCTTCCTGCGCACGTACCTGCCCTGACGTTGCTATCAGAATCGAAAAGGATTAAGGAGGGAATAATATGTCATTAACACTTATGAAGGGCTCGGAAGCAATCGCTGAGGCTGCGATTCGTGCAGGTGCCCGTTTCTTCTTCGGATATCCTATCACCCCGCAGACGGAAATTCCCGAGTATATGTCTGCACGTATGCCTGAGGTAGGAGGATGCTTCCTCCAGGCCGAAAGTGAAGTTGCAGCAATCAACATGGTTTACGGTGCAGCTTCTACCGGCGCCCGTGTCATTACCTCTTCCTCCAGCCCCGGAGTCTCCCTGAAGCAGGAAGGTATTTCTTACTGCGCAGGCGCACAGCTTCCCTGTGTGATTCTCAATGTTATGCGCGGCGGTCCCGGACTTGGCTCAATTCAGGCCTCTCAGGGCGATTACTTCCAGGCTGTCAAAGGCGGCGGAAACGGTGACTATCATCTCCTGACCTACGCACCGGCATCCATTCAGGAAGCTATCGATATCATGCAGTTCGCATTCGACAAAGCTGAGAAGTACAGAGTCCCGTGCCTCTTCCTGGCAGACGGCATTATGTGCCAGATGATGGAACCGGTTGAAATGCCGAAACTGACGGAGTACACGGTTGATCCTGAAAAGAAGCCCTGGGCTACGACAGGCTGGAAGCCCGGCGATGATCCGGAGAAGCGCGCGGTTGTAAACTCCCTGTATATCACTACGGAAGAGCTCTCTCTCCACAATGCTGACCTCCAGGCAATCTACAGAGAGATTGAAAAGAATGAAGTGATGTATGAAGCATACAGATGCGAAGATGCAGAGTATCTCATTACCGCTTTTGGAACCGTGGCAAGAGTCGGCAAGTCCGCTGTAGATGCTCTCCGCGCAGAAGGCATTAAGATCGGCGTGTTCCGCCCCGTTACGGTTTGGCCATTCCCGTATGCTGAGCTGAAGGAAACCGCAAAGAACTGCAAGTGGATTCTTGATGTGGAACTGAACGAAGGCCAGATGAAGGAAGATGTTCTTCTTGCCGTTAACGGTGAAAAGCCGGTTGACTACTTCGGCCATCTGGGTTCTCAGATGCCCACAACCGACGAAGTCATTGCAAAGGTTCATGAAATGCTGAAGGAGGGCAAATAATATGTCACAGGTTATCTTCGAAAAGACCCCGTTTTTAACCGACAAGCCCTTCCATTACTGCCCTGGCTGCAATCACGGTATCATTCATCGTCTTGTAGCTGAAGCTTTGGAAGAGTCCGGTATGGCTCCGAATATTGTAGGTGTTGCTCCTGTCGGATGCTCTGTTTTCGTTTATGACTATTTCAATGTGGACATGATAGAGGCAGCTCACGGCCGTGCACCTGCGGTTGCTACCGGTGTCAAGCGTGCGAAGCCCGATTCTCTGGTATTCACCTATCAGGGCGACGGTGACCTGGCATCCATCGGCACTGCAGAGATCGTCCATGCTGCACACCGTGGAGAAAAAATCGTTACGATTTTCGTAAACAATGCGATTTACGGTATGACAGGCGGCCAGATGGCACCTACTTCTCTTGTAGGCCAGAAGACGACGACTTCTCCTTACGGGCGCGATGAAGCCTGGTGCGGCGCACCGATTAAAATGTCCGAAATGTTGGCGGAGGTTCCCGGCTCCTACTATATTGAGCGTTGCTCTGTCAACAACACGGTGAACATCAATAAGACGAAGAAGGCCATTAAAAAGGCATTTGAGTACCAGAAAGAGGGCAAGGGCTTCTGCATGATTGAAGTTCTGTCTGCATGCCCGACCAACTGGGGCCTCAGCCCTGTTGAGTCCATGAAGTGGCTGGAAGAGAATATGATTCCCTACTATCCTCTCGGTGTAAAGAAAGACAAGGGGGCAGAAGAATAATTATGATGAAAGAATTCATATTTGCCGGTTTCGGCGGACAGGGCATGCTCCTGATCGGAAAGTTCCTGGCAATGGCATGCATGCTGGACGGGAAGCACGTTTCCTGGCTGCCTTCCTACGGCCCGGAAATGCGCGGCGGTACGGCAAACTGCTCTGTTATCGTATCCGATGAACCTGTCGGATCTCCGCTGGTAGACATGGCAGACGCCATCGTTGCAATGAATGAGCCTTCTCTGGACAAGTTTGAGTCCAAGGTAAGACCGGGCGGAGTTCTTGTAATCAACTCCTCCATCATTGAGCGCAAGAGCGTTCGCGATGATATCAAGGTTGTTTACTGCGATGCCAACAAGATTGCAGAAGAAGTCGGCAATCCCAAGGGTGCCAACGTTGCAATTCTCGGTTCTCTGATGGAGACGAATCCGATTGTCTCCGATGAAAAAATGGCAGAGGCCATCAAGCTGGAGCTCGGTGAGCGTAAGCTGAGATTCCTGGAAGGCAACATGAAGGCATATGCAGCAGGAAAAGAAGCAGCAAAATAAATAATTGCAAGGTAGATGCAAACCGCTCTGTTTTTCAGAGCGGTTTGTTGCTATAATAAAAAGGAATCTGATGAAGAGGTTGTGTATCACTTGAAAAAGTATTCTGTCTATTTTGTACTGCTGATTTGCCTGCTTTTCGCCGGCTGCGGGCGAACAACGGAATTGGTTTCCCAGGTTCATGAAATGGAAGGCACCGGAAAGGAAATTGCCATGCCGGAACTGAAGGAAAAAGAGACGCAGGCCATGCAGAATTATATGATTCCCAACCGATATACGACGGACGGAAACAGAATTTTCGGAACCCGTCACAGTGCGGATACGGGAATGCCCTCTCTCTGGAGCATGAGCCGGAAGATGAAAAAGGCGGATCTGCTGGATGAATCCTGCGATGCATCCTTTCTGACAATCGCGGGAGACTATCTGTATTATCTGCGGACAGACCTGAGTACGCAGGAGAGGAGCATCTGCCGTGTCAGGAAAGACGGTTCTAAAAAGCCGGAGGTCCTCTTTCAAAGTGCCGGAGATTCTCTGCAGCTGCTGGACGATACTCTGTATTATACGGATGAATCTCACAGACTCCTTGCTGCAGATCTCGACGGAAGGAATCTGCGCACAGTCTGCGATGACTATGAAATATACATTCCCTATGTAATCGGAGACAATCTGTTCTTCCAGAACGGAAACGATGCGGAAAGCCTCTGGAAGCTCTCTTTGCATACGGGGGATGCAGTAAAAATAACAGACGGGCCGGTATATGAATACTATATGGAAGACGGCCTTCTCTATACAGATTTGGGCGACCTTGGCTGGACTCCCGGAGAACGGGAGGCCTGTCAGTATTGTGGGAACAATCTGGAAATCCGTTATCTGTATAATGAGGAAATGAAGGTTGACAGCATTGAATTATTCTTTGCAGATACAAAGGAAACAATTGTCATACCCCCGACAGAGTGATATAATATCAACGCATTTTTTCAAAGCAGTCTAAGGAGAGAGACAAATGAGAGTTACAGGAACCTGCTCCAGAGGTCTGAGAGCCCCGATTATCCGTGAAGGGGACGATATCTGCAAAATCGTCATCGATACGGTAATGGCAGCTGTGGAGAACGGCGAATTTTCCGTTCGGGACAGAGATGTCGTTGCGATGACGGAGGCAATCGTAGCCAGAGCGCAGGGGAATTATGCAACTGTTGACGATATAGCAGCAGACGTTCGGGCAAAATTCGGCGGGGAAACCGTCGGTGTTCTTTTTCCGATTCTCAGCCGCAACCGTTTTTCCGTATGCCTTCGCGGTATAGCAAAGGGTGCAAAGAAGATAGTTCTCCAGCTGAGCTACCCGGCAGACGAAGTCGGTAACCAGCTGATTGATCTGGACACAGTGGAAGAAAAAAATGTTGACCCGTATAAGGATGTCCTGTCACTGGAGGAGTATCGAAAGCTGTTCGGATACCGTGTTCACAGATTTACCGGCGTGGACTATATTGCTTACTATCAGAGCCTGGTTGAGGAAGCCGGCGCAGAGTGCGAGATTGTTTTTGCAAACGATCCCAGAGCCATCCTGAAGTATACGAAGAATGTTCTCTGCTGCGATATCCACACCATGCAGCATACCAAGGCCAAGGTGTCAGAAGCCGGTGCCGAGAAGGTCTACGGTATTGATCAGATTCTTTCATCCCCTGTGAACGGCAGCGGTTACAATGAAGAGTACGGACTTCTTGGAACGAACAAGGCAACGGATGATAAAGTCAAGCTTTTCCCCAGAGATTCTCAGAAGCTGGTAGAAGAGATTCAGGCCAGACTGAAGGAAATCACGGGAAAGACAGTTGAAGTCATGGTCTACGGTGACGGCGCATTCAAGGACCCTGTCGGCGGAATCTGGGAATTTGCCGATCCGGTGGTAGCTCCGTTCCACACTGCAGGGCTGGAAGGAACGCCCAATGAGCTGAAAATCAAATACATGGCAGACAATGACTTTTCCGACCTGGAAGGCGAGGAACTGAAGTCGGCCATAAAAGAACAGATTGAAAAGAAGGATTCCAATCTGGTGGGCAAGATGGCCAGCGAAGGGACGACGCCCCGCCGACTCACGGACCTGATCGGTTCCCTGTGCGATCTGACCTCCGGCTCCGGAGACAAGGGAACCCCGATTGTATACATCCAGGGATACTTCGACAACTACACGACGGAATAATTTCATAAGGATAAGCAAAAACCGAGCGATTACATTCGCTCGGTTTTTATTGTAAATACGGTTCTTCCCGCATATCGGTGATGAGCAGAGAACCCGTAGTGCCGGTAAAAATGCATCCCTTTGGCATTTGCTTCACCGCATCCCAGATACAGACCGGGAATTCCGCGCTTTCGAAGCTTTTCGCGGAGAGTATCCACCAGGAGAGTTCCACCGCCTGCATGCTGATATGCAGGACTGATGTCAATGTGAAGGTGAGCCGGGTAGCCCTTCTTTTCCATGTGCCGCACCTCCCACAGCGTATGATACTGGAGCAGCATATTGACAGGCCCGTGACCGCTGATTTCTGACAGATAGGTTTCCCGCCAGCGTGAAATGTATTGATCCGGGTCTGCAGAGCAGAGAATATATCCCTGTGCTCTGCCGTCCCGATCGGCCAGAATGCAGATGAGCTCCGGTTCTTCATTCATGTAATAGTCGGCATATTTCCCGAAGAGGACATCCTCATTCTTCAGCAGAAAAGGATCATCGCAGGTTTCCCGGCAGATTCGCCGTACGTCTTCCCGATCTTCGGGGAGAAAGTCGCGAACAGTAAACGGATCAGTCATAGTCGGTAAACTTTACGGTATTCATGTCAACGCCCTTGGTTTCCTTGACAAAGACCATGGAAACCAGAGAAAGAACAATGCTGGGGACAGCAAGCAGCAGGCAGACAATCGCTATTTTTTCATCACCCAGCACATTGGCCAGTGTGGTAGTCAGGGCACCGGCAACGATGAAAATCACACCGCTGACGATGCTTCTGGCTGTCAGCACGGAAACGCGCACGTTGGTAGGCGTGGATTCACTGGTCATCAGCTCCATCATATCTCCGGCGGCCCAGTAGCTTCCCACAGCCGCACCGGCCAGAAAACCTACCAGAGAAGCACTCATTCCGTTGTTAGCTCCGATATAGAAAAGAACAAAGCTGATGACGCATACGATGCTCATCCCTGCAGTGGCAGCCTTCCTGCCGAATCTGTCAGCGATGAAACCGGGAATCAGCTGGATCAGGGCGCTGCCGACGGGGAACAGGAACAGAGCCTGTGTTACCAGAGGGGTAACCAGCTGCTTGGCTTCCACCAGATCCATGCCGTTTTTCAGATAATCCGAGGCGAAGCCGTAATACATAGTGTTCTCATAGTAAGAAGTAAGGCAGAATCCGAGCATCAGTACGCTGGCGGCAATAAAGAGCCATCTCGTCTGCCGGTGCTTGAAAGCGTATCCCAGGCCTCTGAACAGACCGCCCTGCGATGCTTCTTCATTAGCTTTGGCCAGCGCAGTAGTTTTTTCTTCCTCCGTCATTGTCAGCTGCCGAATACGGGAATCTACGTAGACATCCGATTCCCGCATGAGGAAGAAAGCAAAAACAGCGATAATAAAGGCAATCACTGCCGGAACGAGATAAACTCCGCGCCAGCCTGACCAATCGGTTTCCGTGATAAATGCCTTGCGGAGAATCGGCACCAGAAGGAGACTTAATGTGGCAAAGCATTTGATGACGGAATACATTCTGCCGCGCTTTTGCGCAGGAGCACATTCCTGGATATAAACAGCCTGCATGTCATGGGGCGTGAAAAAGGCAATAAACAGAGCCCCAACGATATATACGGGGATGTTGGTGGAGATTCCCACCAGAAACATGCCGATTCCCATGCCGATGGTATTGAGAATCAGGAAAATCTTTCTCCCGTAGCGGTCAGAAAGAATTTTGTAGAAGTAGGCGAATACCTGTGTCAGCGTTGTCAGCGTCCCTACCAGGGTCAGACGGGCCACTGCTACATCCTCGCCTACAAGGGGCGCAAACAGCTCATGGCCTACGATGGTCTGCATCTGGCTGGAAATCTGAGTGGTAATTTCATCTACCATATACACAACAGTGATAATCAGAACAAAATAGAGAATATACCCGGGCGCCTTCGGCTTGGACTTTTCTCTCTGCAGGCGGGCAAGCTCTTTCTCGTTGCGGAGTTTCTGCTTTTCAGTCATTTCCGGTCCTCCCTGTTTTCTTTATTTTTCAGCCAAAGATTCACTTCCCAATCAGAATCCTTTTTCAGGCATCGAATCAGTCTGACAAGACGTGTCGGGAAATTCGGGTTGAGAATTGATTCCGGTACGTTCAGAATCTTGCCGAAATAGTATTCTTCACGCTTGCGCAGTTCCCGGAAGAAATCATCGTATTTCTGCTTGCAGGTCTCGTCATTCCAGGCATTTTCAGCAACGGCGGCTATCCGGTAAAAACCGTTCATCTCCCGCTTCCGGGGATCTGACAGGAATTCTGCCCAGAGAGGCGTCTCCAGACCGATGACATTCTCAGTGCTTCGAATGCCTCTGAGCACAGGATTATACCGATAGGTTTTCTTCAGCGGGGTCATACAGTAGGGGTAATCCGCATAGTGATGATAGAAATCGCACATCACGGTCCTTTGCCCGCGGTTAGCCCGGGAAACGGCTTTTCGGTTGCTTTCCGGCCGCCAGTGATAGAGAATGATATCATTTTCCGGGCCGGGGACACTGTTCTCATCAT
This sequence comes from Candidatus Limivicinus sp., assembly GCA_045616745.1. Taxonomy (GTDB): domain Bacteria; phylum Bacillota; class Clostridia; order Oscillospirales; family Oscillospiraceae; genus Limivicinus. Next base: position 10,696 of record JAZLHH010000010.1, read on the forward strand.
CCCAGGCCATGGTCCGGACACCGTGCTCTGCAAGAAAATCGATAACTTCCCTGCGGAACAGCGGAATCAGCTGTTCCGGGCCGGCAAGTCCCTGACGTTTTGCTTCTGCCCTGCATTTGGGACAGTTGCAGAGATGCTCCGGTTTGATTTCATCAAATCCGATGTGTATGATGTCTGCGTCCAGATAATTGGCCACGTCCAGTGCCAGCTGCCGGGCAAAGCGTCTTGCTTCCGGGTTCCCGAGGCAAAGCACGTTGGAAAGCACGCCGTACCTTCCGGGAACCTCAATTGCTTCACCGGTACAGGAATACTCCGGATAAGCGGAGAGAATGGCAGAAAAGTGACCGGGCATATCCAGCTCGGGAATTACCCGTATCCCGCGTTCTTTGGCACAGCGGAGGACTTTTTCTACATCCTCGCGGGTATAAAGTGCAGAATACGGCGCATTGTCAGGCTGATTTCGGGTATATCCGCCTTTATTTGAGGAATTGCGATGCGAGGCATGCTGTGAAAGCCGTTCGTAGCCCGGCAGATTAAGACGGAATCCCTGATCATCGGAGATATGCCAGTGGAAAACATTCATTTTGAAGCGGAAAAGAATTTCCAGCGCTTCACAGGCCGCATCCGCCCCCTGAAAGTGGCGCGCATCGTCCTGCATATAGCCCCGGTGGGAGAATCTGGCAAAGTCACGGATTTCTCCGGCGGGAATCGCTCCCCGGCTTAACAGGTTCTGGAGCGTGGAAAGCGCCGGAAAGATTCCGGATGAATCTGCTTCCACGCAGACTTCCTCCGGCTGAATACGGAGAGAGTAAGAGCCTTCTTTTCCGGGAACTTCCCGGAGCTTCAGCGGCAGCACCCCGTTACCGATACAAAACTTCTGCAGTCGCTCAAGACACGGCAGAACCTTCTGACCGAAGGCATTTTCCTCCAGACGGAATCCTCCCGGGCAGATCCGTTCTCCGGTTTTCGTCCATTGTTTTACTTCCGGAATCATAGCAGCTCCTTTCCAGCACAATCGGCTGACGGTTCGTCAAAGCCGAACCCTTTACTGCATTATATCATAACTTGGAGAATGGTACGATATTTAATCAAAATCTGCAGGATAAGTTCTGAAGTTCCCACAGAATCCCCTTTATTCTCACAAACAGATACTGTATAATATTTTGAGAAAAACTGGAGGAGAGACTCTGCCTATGAAGAATCCGGTAAAAGCTTACCCGCCTTACACAGGAAGTGAGCCCTATATTTTCCTTTGCTTCGCAGATTCGGATGCGGAGCGTATTGAGCCTGCATTGAAACGCCTTTATGAGCGGGGATGCAGGCTTTGGTATTATACGGGAAAAGCAAAGAACAAGAACGAATACGATGAATATTCCCGCAGAATTGCCGGCGCCGGTTTAGCGGTGCTGTACCTTTCAGACCGTGCCAGAAGCGATACGTCGGTCAAAAATGATATCAAGCATTTTATGGAGAAAAACGGGAATGTGATTGTAATCGAGGCCGATCCGGGAGAGAGCAATCTCAACATGGCACTTCCGGAAGATCTCCGGGTCATTCGGGACGACGGGGAACTTCTTCGTACAGATGGTTTCCATGCCGGCTTTATCGGAGAAGTACCTGAAAAAAAGAACAGATTTGTGAAAGCGGCAGTTGCGGTTCTCCTGGCCGGCGCATTGGCAATCGGAATTGCTACGGGAATCAAACTCAGCAAAGGGGAAGATATCTATATTCGTCCGGAAGAACGGACGGAGATCATTCTGAAGAAGCTTCCGGATGATGTGAAAGAACTGGAAAAGTATCCCAAGCTTGAAAAAATAATCGTTCCCCAGTCTTTGGCAGAAGAGGCCTGGAATCGATTCGGCAACTATACCGTTGTGATTACGGAGGGCTGAAGTGAAGTACTATTTTCGCCCTTATGACGGCAAAAATCCATATTTGTTCGTCAGCTATTCTCACGCGGATTCTGAAAAAGCAATCGCTGCAGCATCCCGTCTGAACGAAGAACGGTTCCGCGTCTGGTATGACGAAGGCATCCCGGCAGGTGACGATTGGCCTTCTTCCGTTGAAAATCATCTTCGTGCCTGCGGAAGAGTGCTGTTTTTCCGGTCTGCCAATTCCATGGCATCAGAAAACTGCTTCAGCGAAATCTCCACGGCATCCGCTCTGCAGATTCCGATTACTGTTATTCCCTTGGATGATGTCGAAACAGATGCCAGATGGACGGAAGTCCTGAAGAATGCTGGAGTCTCGGAAGAGAAGGATATTGAGAATGTCCTGACGGAGCAGTTCCGTTACCGGCAGGGAGAATCTGCCGGAAATTCCGGCGGGAAGGCAGAACATAATATATGGATTATCCTGGCGATTCTTTCCGCGATGATCCTTCTGGGAACTGCCACCGCCGCATTCGGCCTGCAGAGAGGCTGGTTTCCGAATCTCATTCCGGAGGAACCGAGCCCGGTTCCGGCGACGGCTGCCCCGACCTCAGAACCGGTGGATACGGAACAATGGAGCAGAATCTTCCAAACGGATTCTTCCGTGGTCTTTCCGGACCGGGAGCAGGAAGAGGCAATCCGGCTCATGCTCGGCAGCAAAGAAGAAATTCTCTATGAAGACCTTCGGGAAGTGAATGCGCTGTTTTTCTGCGGTTCCATGACGCTGGATACGGATGCCGATATCACCTGCAGCAACGGAGAATACCGGGTTCGCACGGCGTCGCCGGCAGCAGGTGATGTGAAGGACCTCAGCCTGATTTCTCAGATGCTGAATCTGAATCAGCTGGTTCTGGTGAATCAGAAAATTACGGATATTTCAAAGCTGAAGGATCTCCCTCTCCTGAGGGAACTGAATGTTGCCGGATGCCCGATAGAAACGCTGGAAGGACTCAGCGGATTCCCTGCGCTGGAAGTCCTGCATCTGGAACATACAAATGTCAGGAATCTGGAACCGCTGCACAGCTTTCCTGTGCTGCGCACGGTAACGGTCAGTCTGGACATGCTGCCGCTGGAACCGGATTCTTTTGCAGAATATGAAGTCATACTTACAGAATAGGAGAATGTCGATGAAAACTTACAGCGGAAACCGTCTGCCTTTTCTGTGTGTCCTCTGTCACAGTGAGGATGCAGACAAAATACAAAAGACGCTGGAACTGCTGGAAGGGCACGGTTTCAGAATCTGCCTGCTGAATGAAAACAGTAAGCCGGATCAGAGAATCAGAAAATGCTTCGCAGCTTTACCGGTTCTTTCGGAGAACTTCGCCCGGTCGGATGCGCTTGCGGAGCAGCTGATTGCAGCGGACGCCATGGATAAAAACATCATCCCCGTGAATCTTGATGATTCTGCCGGGAATGATTCTCTGAATCGTATTTTTCATGCCAGGAACATCGTATTTCGGAGCAAATATGCCGGAGACGAAGAATTTGCAGAGAGAATCCTGACGGCAGAGGCATTGAAGAACCCTTCGGTTACGGAGCCGCAGAAGAAGGCTGCAAAACTGATGACTGTCGGGGCGGTGCTTGCCGCTGCCGTTCTCGCAGTACTGCTTTTCCTGGGAATCCGTTCTGCGGTGAATCAGGAAGAACCCGCTCCGACGCAGGAAACACAGAATGACGAATTCCTGCACTACCGGAATGTGGTGTTGGCAGGGGATCAGCTGACAGAAGGCCTGACCGTCTGGGATGTCTGTGTGGGAAGCTGGGAGGATGATGAATTTGTCTGGCTTCGCCTGGAAGACGGAAGCGTTGTGGAGCCGGGAACGGAACAGGATCTTTCCTTCCTCCAATACATGACAAATCTGGAGCATCTGACCTTAGTGAATCAGACGGCATCGGAGCTTCCGGATCTGAGTATGCTTTCGAAGCTTTCCCAGGTGGAAATCTGGAATTGCCCCAATCTGCAGGATGTATCCGCTCTGAGCGGGTGCCCGAGCCTGACATTCCTGCATCTGACGGCAGGTGTTTCCGATTTGTCGCAGATCTCTTCCTTCCAGAAGCTTCGGCAGCTGGATCTGACGGATGATTACAGAGCGCTGAAGAATCTGAACGGCTTCGCACCGCCGAATCTGCAGTCTCTGCAGATTCACAGCGAAAGTCTGGAGGACATCAGCGACCTCGGGAACTGCAGCTCCCTGAGAAACCTGGAACTGCATTCCAACAGGGCGCGGGATTATTCCTGCCTTGGGCAGCTTGCCCAGCTGGAAACACTGGACATTGAATACTGCGATAATTGCCGGGACCTGAGCAGCCTGAAGAACTGCCCGAATCTGAAAAGAATTAAGCTTCAGGACCTCTGGAATCTGAACGGGGATATGTCCTGCCTGGAAAACCATAAAAAGCTGACAGAAATCGGCCTGTTCTGCAACCTGAACAGTCTGGACTTTCTGGAAACGCTGAAGGACAACGGCCCTCTGAATCTGGGATTCTGTGACAGCAGATTGACAGATTTTGAAGCCTTGCGCAGCATTGAACGTTTTTCCAGACTGCATGTCAATCTCAGCAAGAGAGATTTCGGGCTCGTTCAGCCCTATCTTGCAGATGCCAAAATCGGTTTTTTTGAGCTGTATGACTGCAGCGGTGTAAACCTGAGTGAAATACCGGATGTAACAGGAACTCTGCAGATTACCAACGGTGATCTTCAGAATCTGGAGGGCCTGAAACCCGGCTTTTCAGAACTGCAGCTTTGGAATATGCAGTATCTTACGTCATTGAACGGTCTGGAGTTTTCCGATGTTTCCAGAATTGGTATTTCCAGCTGCCTGCGACTTTCGGACTATGAGGCCCTTTACGAACGCAAGATTGCCGGTTTGAAGCTTCGGGGTCAGTACAGCATGCCGGATTTCAAGGCTGTGGATTTTGCCAAGGGTGCGGAGCTTCGGCTGGAGGATATGCCGGAGATGGACAATATCGATTTCCTGCCGGAAAGCATTCACGATGAAGTGATGTGGAGCCTGGCTCTGGTCGGAAATGAAAAGCTGTTCAATCTCAAGCCCCTGGAAAGCATGAATATCCGGGAGCTTACGGTATCTCCGGAGCTGGAAGATCAGGCGCAGGCGCTGCAGGACAGCGGAAAAGTCTCACAAATCAATATTGAATATCCCGATACCGGCTGGCGGAACGGTGTGGAATTTTCACTGCTGTCACTGGAGGAAATCGATACGCTGCCGGATGTGCTTCTGCAGCAGGTGACGGATTTTATCCTCATCGGTGATACCCTTGTGGAACCGGGCGCTGATATCGGCTGGCACTCGGAATATGATGACCGCGGAACACACCTCTATCTCGACTGTCCGGAGGATAAGCGGACGGAGGTAGGGTTCGGTAATCTGCAGAGTTTTGAAAAACTGAGCAAGCTGACCGGATTACGCCGTCTGGTCATTTTCGGCCAGCCGCTGGAAAGTCTGGAGGGAATCCGGAATCTGAGAGAACTGGAGGATCTTTGGATTTCCGATTGTTCGTCACTGGAAGATATCTCGCAGATGTATTCCCTGACTTCCCTGCGGAATCTGAATCTGAACGGGCTGGGGATTCGTTCCCTGGAGGGCGTTCAGAATCTGCGAAATCTGGAAGAACTTCGAATTCCCGACTGTCATCAGATTACGGACTTTTCCGCACTTTCCGGCCTTTCCGACAGCATTCGCACACTGCAGTTCTGCAATCAGCCGGCCGAAGATTGGGTAGACGCGATTCCAGCAAAGGCGCTGAATCGCCTGGAGCTGATAAACTGTTTCCAAAATCAGGAGGAACTGGAGACGGTGCTGCAGAAGTACCCGGATGTTCAGGAACTGCTCCTGAGCTGGAATCAGAATGTTACGGATCTGGCGCCCCTGCTCTCCATGAAGAACCTGACGAAAGTGACGGTTTCCTTTGACATGGGCAGTGCCATTATGAGTCTGGACGGGGAAGACTATGCTTTTGAATTGGAAATAGAGGGAGAATAAATGGGAAAAGGGAATCTTGCCCAGTACGTCAACCGGTTTTTTGACGAGCTGGAGATCTATGAAGATACGGCGAGAGGCCACTGTTACAAAGCATATATCAGAGAAGCGGTCCGCTCTTTTCTGGAAAATGAAACACCGGATACAGCCTATGAGGTGTACAGAACCATTTTTGACAGCTATAAGATTACCATGTCAGGAGATACCAACCCGTTTCTGGACATTCTGGATACGCTCAGAACTTATGAGAATACAGCGGCAACACTGATCGGCAAGCAAAGAGACCATTTTGTCCATGCGGTCAATGTTTTCATTACCGGGATCAGTATCTATGCGGAAAATGACTGCTTCCGGACAGCTTTCTGCAAAGCCATACCGGAAAAGGAGTATCCCTTTGCCTATACCACGAAGAACGAGGAATTCTTTTATCGCTGGGCTTTGGCGTCACTGTTTCATGATATCGGTTATCCTGTGGAAATTGCCGGGAAACAGCTGAATGAATTCGTGGACCGGGTGGCCAACTTTGACGGGAATGAGACAAAGGTTCGGGTAAGGCTTTCCTTTGATAATTTCGAGGAGCTCAATTCCATTCGGGAAGTCATTCCGCAGGAAGCGTTTACCGGAGCATTCCATGAACTGTATCCGCAGCTTTCCTCTGCCGATTTTCTCAAACCTCTGGAACTGATGGCATGCCATATACACAGTACACTGGGAACGGAACTGGATGAAACTGCCGCGGTATTGAACGGATTTGTCCGAAAGATGGCAGAGGGCGGATTCATTGACCACGGATATTACAGCGCCATCACCATCCTGAAGTGGTACGGATATCTGATTCAGAAGAACGGATTCCGGAGCGAATACTTCTTCTGGCCGGTGCTGGACAGCGCAACGGCAATTCTGCTGCACAATCTGTATGGAAATGTTCTGCAGAAAAGCCCCTTCTGCCTCGGCCCAATGAAAGCGGAGAACAATCCCATCGCCTATCTGCTGATTTTGTGCGATGAACTTCAGGAGTGGAACCGGACGGCCCGCGGGTATATCACCCGGACCTTTACGCTGGCGGATAAAGCCTATCTCGGTCTGGAAGAGGGATACCTCTCTGTAACCTATATGACGCATGACGGATTGCTGCCGCAGGGGTTCTGCGACGAGAAAACGGAGAAGCTGAGCGCCATGCTGGATATTCCCGGAATCTTTCCGAAGGGATTCTTTGTGGACAATGAATCGGATTCTGAAATTCGTTCCATTATCTTTGACAAAGAAAACGCACCTCGTCCGTTGATGGAGAACATCGAAATGCTGGCAATTGCCATTCATGAACGGTACTGCAGGAAGCAGCTGGAGGACCACCCGGAATGCCCGCTGGCTTATCCCAGATTTTCGGATTTGCCGGATACGATGAAGTACAGCAATATCCGCCAGGCCCTGGGCATTTATGAAAAGCTGACGCTGGCGGGACTTTGCATGCGCAGAAAAGGAGAACCCGGCAGTTTGTCGGAAATTCCGGAAAATACAGTGGAAATGCTGGCAGAGACGGAGCATGATTCCTGGATGAAGGAACGGATTGCCTCCGGCTGGACTTTAGGAGAAAAGGATCCCGCCAATAAAAAAACGCCATACCTCATCCCGTATGCGGAGCTGAGCGAGGAGATCAAGGACTATGACAGAGATGCCATCCGGAACATTCCGGAACTGGCATATATGATTGGAATGGCGATCTATGAGCTCTGAATCACGAATTCCGCTGGTCGTTTCCGTTACAGGTCATCGGCTGATTCCGGAGGAAAACTTCGCAATCCTGAGGGACAGTGTTCGGGCCTTCCTGAGAGAGCTGAAAGCGAAGTACCCGAATACCCCGCTGAAGCTGATGACAAATCTGGCAGAAGGAGCGGATTCTCTGTGTGCAGGAATCGCTCTGGAAGAAGAAATTCCATTGATTGCTGCACTTCCACAGCCGATGGAACAGTTTCGGACCTGCTTTGCCGGAGAAAAGCTGGAAGAATTCAACCGTCTGATTTCTCTGGCAGAATGCGTTTTTACGGTTCCGGACATGGAGCAGCGAGACGGAACGGCAGGGCATGATTTCGATTACCGGCAGGGAGGCTTATATCTGGCCTCCCACAGCCAGCTGCTCCTTGCTCTTTGGGAAGGAAATGAACCGAAACCGGGAGGATGCGGTACTGCGGAAGTGGTTGATTTTGCCCGGAAACGGGGAATTCCTGTATGCAGAATTGTTTCGCCGAGAACAAAAGATCATCAGCAGGCGGGGAAAAGAGAACTCATCGGTAATCCGGAAGGGCTTCGGAAGCTGGATACCTTCAATCGGAAGGCCGCAGCGCTGAAGGAAGAAATGAACCCGGGAATCTGTTCCCCGGTCTACCATGCGGCAACCCGTCTCAGCCTGACTGCCCGAGACACCTATCACCGACTTCTGAAATGGATTTCTGTGATCGGAACCGGGCTGGCACTCTCCCTGCTGCTGTACGATGAGCTCAGTCTGGGCGGGATGATTTTTGTGTGCGGTATTCTGCTGGCTTCTCTCATCGGAATCCGGCTGTATGCCAGTAAATGCAATTGTCACGAAGAGTATATAGATTACCGCGTCCTTGCGGAAAGCGTTCGCGTACAGTCCTGCCTTCGCTATGCCGGGAGTGAAATTCAGATGCAGGATCTGTTTACGGTCTACCAGCGGGAAACCACCGGCTGGATTACGAGTTCTGTACCGGTTCTGGAAATCGGAAATCTCCCGCAGGAAAAGCATGATATTGCGGAGGTCTGGCTGAAGGAGCAGCGGGATTATCATGCGGACCGGGGAAAGAAAAACAGTTCCCGGGCGAAGAAGTCCAATGTCATCGTTTCCGCTGCCTGTGCCCTGAGCATTGTTCTTTATCTGGCGGCAGTCCTGCTGGAACTGTTCCGCGTCGGTATCCGTTTTCGGCTGGGAATCTGCATCGCGCTGGGCTTCTTCTCGGCTGCCTCTCTGTTTATTTCGCTGTATTTCGGCAGACTGTCTGTTTCCAGACACAGCCTTGACAACCGGATGATGGAAAAATTCTATGATTCGGCACTGGAAAAACTGCGTCTCAACGGGCAGACGGAAGAACTGCTGGAAGAATGTGCCAGAGAGGAACTGATTGAAAATGCCAACTGGCATGCCTATACTGCAGAAAATGCCCCGGACATCAGCTTTATCTGAAAAGGGGAATCACAGTTATTTCTGAAACAGAGAGCGGATCATTCATGACGAAAAAAACAGGAAAAATCATGGCGGGAATTCTGACGGGAGCGGCGCTGGCTCTGGCGCTGTTTGTGGTCGGCTTTCGTTTCCGTGACAGCAAAACGCCGGGAGAACCTCGAATCCCGATCCGGGTACCGCTGAAAGTTGGTACTTTTCTGGGAACAGAAGATGTTTTATATTCGGAAAACGGTGCGGTAACGGAATCGGAGATTGATTTCTTCTGCTCCGATCTGAATCGTCAGCTGAATGAGAAGCTGACGGCGGATTCTTATGATTTCAATGAAGAAGCCGGGACGCTTTCCATCGTCAAAGGCTGGAGCACGGGTCTCGCTCTGGACCTGGAAACGCTGAAGCAGAATATCATTTCTGCTCTGCAGTCGGAGGAGGGAGAGCTGCTGTTTACAGCATTGGAAAAGGAACCGGAGCTTCCGGACTTCACTCTGCTGCAGGAGAAAATCTGCCGGGAACCGGAAAACGCGGCGTTCTCCGAAGGCGGTTCACACGAGATTGTTCCGGAGCATGCCGGATACAGCCTTGATCTGGAGGAGCTGGAAAAACGCTGGCGTACGACAGCATACGGAGAAACCGTTACGGTTCCGGTGGAAAAAACCGAAGCCCCGATTACGAAGGAAATCCTGGAAGCTCAGCTGTACCGGAATCTGCTGGGAGCAGTCACCACCAAATATAACAACTCCGGAGAAAACCGCTGCAGCAATGTCCGCCTGGCAGCAGAAAAGGTAAATGGCACGGTGCTGTTTCCGGGAGAAGAGTTTTCTTTCAACCGGACGGTAGGGAAGCGCACGGCGGAAGCGGGCTTCCTGCTGGCTCCGGCATACGCCGGCTATGATGACATTCAGGAAGAAATCGGAGGCGGCGTCTGCCAGGTCTCCACGGGAATCTATGCTTCGGCCCTGTACGCATTTCTTGAAATTACTGCGCATACCTGCCATGTTTACCCGCCCAACTACATCCAGCTCGGCTGTGATTCCACGGTTTCCATGCCGGAATCCGGCAGAGAAATCGACATGAAGTTTCGCAACAGTAAGAACTATCCCATCAAAATTGTCGCTTACTGTCAGGAGACTGTAAACGAGGAGACGGGGAAGCCGCTGCGGACCGTTACCGTGGAGCTGTGGGGTACGCTGGAAGAAGGCGATTACATGCCGGTGGAATTCGACAACCGTTACGGAGACATCTATGACTACGACCGGGTCGTGGAACCGGCTGACCCTGATCGGCAGGGGTACCGGCTTCTGTTTACCCACGATGAAACGGAATTTGAGGATGATACGGGGAAAGGCCTGAGAACGCTGACATATATCCGCATTTATGACACGGAAGGAAATCTGGTGGACAAAAGACTGATGAATCGGGAATATTCTTTCGGTTACGGTATGGACACCTATTATTACATGCAGTAAACTTTACCTGAGAGATTCCACAGAAAGGAACAGCTGAAATGTCCCTGTTTGATGATAAAGTCCGGGAACTGATGGCTTCCATCTCCGAAAAGGCAAAAGCGGAGGCGGGAGCAGAAAATTCCGAATTACGTCCGGAAAAGCAAAGAATTGTAATCGAATCTGCACATCACGCAAAGCCGGCAGTTCCGGAAGAAGAAACCGTGCCGATCTCCCGTCGGTCGGAGGATTCGGGAACCGGGATGCCGGAATCGGCACTCCGCAGCAAGGAAGACTATCTTCTGGCAAGAAAGCAGGCCGAAGATGACCTGGCACGGCTGCTGGCAAAATTCCGGGGAGAAGAGCCGTATCCTCAAAGTATTGCTCCGGAAGTACAGGAACCTGTTCCGGAGGTGTTCAATGCTGCAGCACAGCCGGAACCCGAGCAAACGGTGCAGTCTCCGCCGCTTCAGAAGCTGAAGAAGGAAAACAGGCGGAGATGGAAGGACGTTATTGTGATTTCCCTGATTGCTGCGGCAATGCTTGTAATTCCGTTTGTGATCTACCGGCTGATTGCTTAGAACGGTTTCAGATCTGTCATTCCCGGAGATGAGGTGGTAGTTATGAATATATGTGTAAAGAGATTCCAGGAGCTGACGAATCAGGAGCTGTACAGCATTCTGAAGCTCCGCGTCGATGTTTTCGTGGTAGAACAGAATTGCCCGTATCCGGAGATTGACGGCCGGGATATCGACGCCATCCATGTTTTCATTCCGGATGGAGAGAAAATTCTGGCATATCTTCGGGTTATGGACCGGGGTGTGATGAATGAAGCCCCGTCCATCGGAAGAGTGATTGCAGTGAACAGGCGCTGCGGCTACGGCACAGCGGTTCTGCAGGAGGGAATCCGACAGGCGGAAAAGGAATTCCGTGCGGAAAAGATTTATCTGGAAGCCCAGCTGTATGCCAGAAAATTCTATGAGAATCAGGGATTCCGGCAGATTTCGGAAGTATTTCTGGAAGACGGGATTCCCCACATCGCAATGATCCGGGATTCAAAAGAATAAAAAACACCTTCAGCATCGGTTCTGAACTTTGCTGAAGGTGTTTTTGTTTTCGTACTTTACGGACTTATTCTTCCAGAATCCGGATGCTTTCAATGACCGGCCGGTTTTCCGGCGCAACGGAGCCGTTGCTGTCGAGAATCGGCGTGTTCTCACAGACGGCATCCACCACAGCTGCACTTTTGCCGCAGCCGCAAAGCAGGACGCAGAGTACTGCCAGCAGAACCATCAGAGTTTTTTTCATGTTTTTACTTCTTTTCCAGTACTTCATACAGGTCGGTCCTTCTCGCCGGAATCAGGGGAAGCTGAGCCCGGACGCGTTCTGCTTCTGAAAAGTCAAGCTCTGCAAGAAGAATTTCCTCCTCCGCGCCGGCGCGGGCAAGAACGTTGCCCCAGGGGCCGGTTACGATGGAATTTGCATAAGAAACATAGGATGCTCCGGTGTCTCTTGCCGGTGCGCAGCCGGCCATGAAGCACTGATTGTCCAGCGCACGCTGGCGAAAACTCAGTTCCCAGTGCGCAGGCCCGGTTGTCATATTAAAAGCGGCAGGAACAAAAACGGCCTGAGCCCCTTTGAGCATCATCAGACGCGACAGCTCGGGAAAACGGATATCAAAACAGATCATTACGCCGAACCGGCCGAACGCGGAGTCAAATACCGTAATCTCATTCCCGGGGGTGAAAGTATCCGATTCCCGAAAATGCTGACCGCCCTGAATATCAACATCAAAAAGATGAACTTTGCGGTGACGGGCAATCTGCCTTCCTGTTTCATCAAATACATAACAGGTGTTGTAGATGGCATCGCCGCATTTTTCGGGCATGGAGCCGCCAATCAGCAGAACCTGAAGATCGCGGGCAGTTTCCGACAGACAATGCCAGATATTTCCCTGCTCTTCCTCGGCATATTCCCGAAAATAACGGTTCTGATATGGACAGCAGAACATCTCCGGCAGAACCAGCACATCCGCACCTTGGGTCTTCGCTTTTTCCGCCATTTCCCTCGCTTTGCACAGGTTCCCTTCCTTGGAGGGAACGACCGGCATCTGAATCAGCGCAATTTTCATGACGGGATTCCGTTAACCCTGAAAAGGAACAACGCCGGCAACAGCATCTTCTGGGTAGATGCGGCTGTTTCCGTTGTCGATATCAATGAGAACATAGCGGTTGTTGCCCATTCCGAGCTCCTTCATGTAAGAAAGCTGACGGTGACCGTGGCGGCTTACAATCCGTTCGAGAAGGTCGGCGTGATCGCTTTCCTTCAGCGCGTAGACAAGATCCATGGACGCCTGATCCACCGCAAGAATATCCGTGGAAGCGACAATGCCGATGTTCGGCGTAACGACAGGCTGCGCGGCGCAGCCTTCGCAGTCACAGGATACCGACATGTTGCGAAGCAGATTGACGCAGGTGTATTTCTCCCCGAAGAATCCGAGAATGGCTTTGGAGGATTCTGTCATCTTTTCCATGAACTCTTCGTGATTGAGGTCAAAGAGAGTTCCGGAACTGGAATGAATCTGATTCTTGCCGATTCTTCCGTCAGCACATCCGATGCCGATATTCTTGTTGGAACCGCCGAATCCGCCGCGAATATGGCCCTTGAAATGCGTGAGAATGACGAGAGACTCATAGTCTGTCAGATGAGATCCCATGGAGACCTCATCCAGCCATTTGCCGCCCTTCACAGGAAGGTTTACGGTGCCTTCTTCATCCAGAATGTCTACCGGGCAGAAGGTCCAGCCGTTGACCTGAAGCGTTTCCCGGTGATCCTCCGTGGTATAACGGTCACCTTTGTATGCCGTGTTGGTTTCCACAATGACGGAATTCGGAATATCCGATTCCATAAGCTGGCGAACCCAGGACGGCGGAATGATGTTGGGGCCGTTCTTTTCTCCGGTATGCACTTTTACGGCCGTTTTTCCGGAGATTGTACCGTTGACATACCGATAGATTTTCTGAAGCCCCTGGGGACTCAGATCCCGGGTGAAGTAGACAATAGATTCATTTCCGGACCGTTCTTCATAGGGAACATAGCAGTCGCCGCCGACACCGGGGACAGGATTTTCTGATTTCATAAGATGCTCCTTTATATGTATTGAATTTCAGCAGCGGGGAGCTGCCGATGGTTTTACGCGTTGTATACCGGTTTTGAGTAACCACCAGAGGGGAGTAAACCACAGGAATAAGGCAAAGGGAAGAGAGCCGATGCCGGCGTCCATCATGGTGAGCGGGACGGAGGAGGCAATACACCAGGGGACAAGCCCGGCCAGAAGGATGACGGAGTTTTCCATATCCAGCATTTTGGCTGTTTTTTCTTCTTCTGCTTCTCCGTACAGCTTCAGGGAAAGATTATTCTGCATGATTGCTCCGATCGTCTGATTGCAGAAGACCGCGCAGACCCCGAGTGCCAGAAGGAGCATGGTTGAGAACCGGCCGATTTTTCCGGAAATCTGCTGAAGCTTCTGATTCACAGAATCCAGCATTCCCGTCCGCTGAAAGATTCCGCCGTAACTGCAGGAAATCACCAGAATTGCGCATACCTCCAGCATGGAGACGATTCCGCCTCCGGAGAGCATATCGGAAAGTTCCGGGTTCACAGCGCGGTAACCGGAAATCATGCCGGACAAACAGGCAGCAATTCCGGCTTTCTGGATGAACAGCGCCACCATCGCGGAAACGGCCAGACTGACGAGCATGGACCACTGAATACCCAATCCCAGAAAAGGCAGAAAAATCATCAGTACGGCGGGAATGATGCAGGGCCAGCGTAAAATGAATTCCTCGCTGAGCTGCGTCGTGATTTCCGAGCCCACTGCCTGCATAGGCGTGAGTAAGGAAAGCAGGGTATAGGAGGCACAGCAGAGAAGAAACGGAACCAGAGAACTGCGCAGCATGATCCGCACGTTTTTCCGCATGTCGGTATGCGTGAGAACCGCTACCAGATTGGCACTGGAGGCTGCAGGCGATCCCCGGTCACCGACGTAAACTCCGGACAGCACGGCGCCTGCCGCCAGCACAGGACTGACGCCGCCGGCCCTGGCAATGCTCATGAGAATGACCCCGGCGGTTGCAGTAACGCCGAAGCTGGTGCCGATGGCATAGGACATGGCAGAAGCCAGAAGGAAAGCGGCCAGCAGAAAGAACCGGGGCGGGATGAAGGAAATTCCCAAGGTCACAAAATAGGCGACGGTTCCGCTGAGACGCCACATGCCGGTAAGGCAGCCGATCAGCAGGAGAATGCGAATCACGACAAAAGAGTCTTTCAGACTCTCGGAGGCAAAGCCGAGCACTTCCCGGAAAGAGAAGCCTTTTTTGACGGCTGCCGCAAAAAACAGGAGAAATCCAGCAGAGAGCGGAAGCAGCATGGAAAAGTCCCAGATCAGGGAGCACAGCATGAAAATGATAAAGATTGCGAAAGCAAAAGAGAAATTCATAATTGATTTCTTACCCGCAATTCAACTGAAATGATGAATAGACCTTTGAAAAAGAGTGTGATAATATGAACGTGCTGCCATTTGGCAGCAAAGGAGAGCATATGGTTATTCTTGTGGATATGGATGATGTTTTAGAGCAGCTCTGCGCCGCCTGGGTGGAATATATCAACCGGCATTTCGGAACAGCTGCAAAACCGGAAGATGTCAGAAACTGGGATCTGACGCTGGCCTTTCCGGGGCTGACAAGAGAACAGGTCTACTCGGCAGAACTGGATGATACGCTCTGGGATGACGTGAAGCCGATGCCGGGAGCGCCGGAAATGCTCCGCCGGCTGATGGAAGAGGGAAACGAGGTTTATATTGTAACGTCCTCCTATTATCAGACCCTGCGGGCGAAGCTCGACAAGGTTCTGTTCCGGTATTTTCCTTATCTCTCCTGGGAACAGGTAATCATCACGTCCAATAAACAGATGATCCGGGGGGATATTCTCATTGATGACGGACCCCATAATCTGACCGGCGGAGAATATCACAAAATCCTCTTTGACGCCGTGCACAACCGGGCGTTTGATGAATCATCCATAGGAGCTGTCAGAGTAAAAAACTGGGAGGAAGCTTACGAAGCTGTAAAAAAATTCATCAGCCAAGCGTGAAGCCATAGGCCTCCAGCAGCGCCGGGACGCTGTCATAGCCCAGATAAGTGCAGAGCTTTTGAGCGGCATTATCGTATTTGATTCCGTCCCAGGACCCGGCAGGAATGACCATTTCCGGATAGTCTTCCAGCAATTCCGTCAGAAAACGGTTGATGAAAAAACGGAGGGACGCAGGTTCGTTGCCGGGGGTACAGCAGGCATTTGCATTCATTGAGATTCTCCATAAAAACGGGCCGGATATTTACCCGCATATTATAATACGTTTCCGGGAAATACAAAAGCATTTCTTCAGGAAACGACAGCAAAACCCCCTGTGCCATGCACAGGGGGCTGAATGTTTCTGAGAGAAGAATCCGCTTACGCCATTGCAGCGGTGATAATGCTCATCTGATAAACCTCTTCGGCATTGCAGCCGCGGGACAGGTCGTTGATCGGAGCGTTGAGACCCTGGAGAATGGGGCCGAAGGCAGCGAAACCGCCGAGACGGGCAGCAATTTTGTATCCGATGTTGCCGGAAGCGATTTCGGGGAAGATAAAGGTGTTGGCATAGCCTGCTACAGGGCTGCCGGGGAACTTGAGCTGGCCGACTTCCGGAGAAACAGCGGCGTCAAACTGCATCTCACCGTCGATGGCAAGATCCGGAGCCATTTCTTTGGCGATGGCCGTGGCATCACGGGACAGCTCGGGAAGAACGCCCTTGCCGGAACCCTTGGTGGAATAGCTGAGCATAGCGACTTTCGGGTCCAAGCCGAACTTCTGCGCGGTTCTTGCCGTCTCAACGGCAGTCTCTGCCAGCTGTGCGGCGGCAGTTTGACTAACATTGCCTTCCTTGTCCAGCTTGTCCTCATAGCTGATGTTGATGGCGCAGTCGCCGAAAGCATATATCTCTTCGCCGCGAACAAGAATGAAGCAGGAGGAGACGAGACTGGCACCGGGCTTCGTCTTGATGAGCTGAAGAGCCGGGCGTACGGTGTCGGCAGTGGAATAGGTTGCACCGCCGAGCAGAGCGTCGGCTTTGCCCATCTTCACCAGCATGGTGCCAAAGTAATTGCTCTTGAGCAGATTGGCTCTGCAATCTTCCGGAGTCATCTTGCCCTTGCGGAGCGTTACCATGGTGTCGACCATTTCATCCATACCTTCGTAGGTTTCGGGATCAATGATTTCCAGACCTTCAATATCAAAATTGCCGTCAGCAGCGGCCTTTTTGACAGCTTCGACGTTTCCGATAAGAACGGGGGTCAGAAAACCGTCTTCCTTCAGGCGAGCGGCAGACGCAAGAATTCTGGCGTCGGTTCCTTCGGGGTAGACAATCTTGCGGGGATTGTTTTTTAAGACTTCAATGAGATTTTCAAACATGGAAATATCCTCCAAAATTTATTTCATACGTTTATAAATCTAACACTTGCCAAGAACTTTTTCAAGGTTATAATAATACCATTATGACAAATCAAAAATACATTCGTAATTTTTCTATCATTGCTCATATCGATCACGGGAAATCCACGCTTTCCGACAGAATCATTGAAAAATGCAATGCTGTGGAACAGCGCATTATGTCGGATCAGATCCTGGACAACATGGATCTGGAAAAAGAGCGGGGGATTACAATCAAAGCCCGTGCCGTAGGTCTGGATTACCGTGGGCCGGACGGGAATGTCTACACACTGAATCTGATTGATACGCCGGGGCATGTGGACTTCAACTATGAAGTCTCCCGTTCTCTGGCTGCCTGTGAAGGTGCGCTTCTGGTCGTCGATGCATCCCAGGGTGTGGAAGCACAGACCCTTTCCAATACCTACCTTGCCATTGACAACGATCTGGAAATCCTTCCGGTCCTGAATAAGATCGACCTTCCCGCCGCGGATCCGCAGCGGGTGAAAGACGAGATTGAGGAAATCATCGGCATTCCGGCCATGGATGCTCCGGAAATCAGTGCCAAGAACGGCATCAATATCGATGCCGTACTGGAGGACATCGTCAGTAATGTTCCCGCCCCGTCCGGAGATCCGGATGCGCCCCTCAAAGCGCTGATTTTTGACTCTCAGTATGACAATTACCGCGGCGTCATAGTATTTGTGCGCCTGATTGACGGAAAAATCCGAAAGGATGACGAAGTTCTGCTGAAGTCCACAGGCGCAATCTACAAGGTGGTGGAAGTGGGGCATCTGCGCCCGATGAACTTCGACCCCTGCGATGAACTCTCGGCGGGAGACGTGGGCTATTTTACGGCCAGCATCAAGAATGTGGCGGATACCAATGTGGGCGATACCGTTACCCTGGCAAACCGCCCCTGCGCGGAAGCGCTGCCCGGCTACCGGCCAGCCCGGCCTATGGTCTACTGCGGCATCTATACGGAAGACGGCTCCAAGTACCCGGATCTTCGGGACGCGCTGGAAAAGCTGAAGCTGAATGATGCCTCCCTTTCCTTCGAACCGGAGAGCTCCGTTGCGCTGGGATTCGGCTTCCGATGCGGCTTCCTGGGAATGCTCCATATGGAAATCATTCAGGAGCGCCTGGAGAGAGAATTCGACCTGGATCTGGTTACGACGCTTCCCTCCGTAATCTACAAGGTATTCAAAACGGACGGGACGGTCCTGATGGTGGACAATCCCCACAATTACCCGGACCCGGCGCAGATTGCGGAAGCGCATGAACCCTATATGAACGTGAGCATCATCACCCCTGTGGATTTCGTCGGCAATATCATGCCCCTGTGTCAGGACCGCAGAGGAGAGTACAAGGACATGCAGTATCTGGATAAGCGGCTGGTGGAAATGCGTTACCAGATGCCGCTCAATGAGATTATTTATGATTTCTTTGACACCCTGAAGGCCAGGACAAAGGGGTATGCATCCCTGGATTACGATCTGGCGGACTATAAGCCTTCGGATCTGGTAAAGGTTGACATGCTTCTCAACGGAGATCAGGTCGATGCGCTCTCCTTCATTGCTCACCGGGAAAAGGCATACGGCCGGGCCCGGAGGCTTTGCGAAAAGCTGAAGGAGAATATTCCGAGACAGCTTTTTGAAGTCCCGGTCCAGGCGGCAATCGGCGGAAAGGTGATTGCCAGAGAAACCGTGAAGGCCATGCGGAAGGACGTTCTTGCCAAATGCTACGGCGGAGACATTACCCGAAAGAAGAAGCTCCTGGAAAAACAGAAGGAAGGCAAGAAAAAGATGCGCCAGCTCGGCACGGTTCAGATTCCGACGGAGGCCTTTCTGGCAGTTCTCAAGCTGGACGGGGATTCCTGAGAGAGTCACAGATTTTCCACAGATATTTTACGGTTTGTTTACTATTTTTGAATCCGCAGAGCGTATAATGCACTCATAACGTGATAGCAGGAGGAACATGCAATGGGTCTTATTTCTGGTCTTGTCAAGGCAGCGGTTCTGGTAGGCGCAGGTGCTGCCGCCACTAAAATCGGTGAAAGAGTAAAAGAAAACAATCCGGAAGGTGTTGTCAAGGAAGGCTATGCCGACGAATTCGGAAAGGCTGCCAGGGAGCTGTATGCAGAAAATGCTCCCAAGGTCAAGGCAGCAGCCCAGGAAAAGGTATTCGGAAAAATCGAAGAAATCAAGCAGTCCAACCCGGAGGTTTCTGCAAAGGTTGCAGAAGCCGTTGGCTTTGTAAAAACCAAGGCTGAGGAAGTCAAGGCAGCGGTGGAAGCCGCAGCCAAAAACGCTCAGGCTGTAGACGCAGAAGTTGAGCCTGCAGAGCAGAGCGAAGAAGCTGCAGATTCTGAAACAAAAGAATAATCATTTTCTGAATGGAAAAGGCACCCGGGATTTCCCGGGTGCCTGACTATATCGGCTGTTATTATTTTTTGTGCTTGATCCGCCGGAACAGATCCGGAAACAGCTTGCCGGTGAGGGAGGAGATCCAGGCGGCGAACAGATTGAGGGAGATGCTTCCGGTTGACATGATCCAGCATATCACCCGAATCGGAAGACCGCCGCGTGCACCCTTGCAGCGGTTGAGCACTCTCCGGTTGGAGATAATGCCCCAGACGTAATTTCGCTTCTGCGCATGCGTCAGATGGCAGGAAGGGGAAAACAGGGTCACAAAGCAGGAAAAGATGCTTTTGGCGAACATGTATCGGAATGCACCGTCCTCCGTAACGTCGAATTTCCGGCACAGGTCCTCCATCCGTTCGTCAATGAGAATGCAGACCTCCGCCTTGTTCTCATGAAATCCGGTAATCAGACTCTGACCGGGATGCATGAGATACCGGTATCCGCAGTAGGAAAGAACGGATATGCTGTGAGACCAGGTCAGGAAATCAAAAACAAAAAACCGGTCTTCTCCCCAACGGTAGTCAGGAAACCGAATGGTTTTGTCGAAAATCAGATCGGCGCGGAACAGCTTCCCCCAGACCTGATTGAGGAGATTGGCCTTATAGAGCCTGCCGAGAACCGAACCGAGATTCTCCGGGTTGAGACGCATATCCGGCTCAAAATAGTCATGCTCGGAACCGTCGGCATTGACGATGGAAAATCCCATGATGACGATGTCCGCACCGGACTTTGCTTCCTCCGCGGCTTTTTCCAGCAGATCCTCGCGAACGAGATCGTCGGCATCGCAGAACAGAATGTAATCGGAAGAGCCGTCCAGATTGTCCAGAGCAATGTTTCTGGCATTGGCCGGGCCGCCGTTGGCAACCTGCAGCAGAAGGATTCGAGGATCTTCCGCTGCCAGATGCCGGACAATGTCAACCGTGTCATCCGTCGAGCCGTCATCCACTACGGTGATCTCAAAATGACGGTAGGTCTGGGCCAGCAGACTGCGCAGCGTTGCCTCAATATACTGAGAAGCATTGTACGCAGGGATGATTATTGAAATTTTCGGTAATTCTCTTTCACAGTCCATACATTTTTATTATATCATTCGAGTTTTTTTATGGCAATACACTATATGTTGTGGTACAATAACATACTAGAAAATTGTATTCGGAGGTAGCATATGAAGTGTCCGTTCTGTGGATTTGA
Organism: Candidatus Limivicinus sp.; assembly: GCA_045616745.1. Lineage (GTDB taxonomy): Bacteria > Bacillota > Clostridia > Oscillospirales > Oscillospiraceae > Limivicinus. Next base: position 31,399 of record JAZLHH010000010.1, read on the forward strand.
AGAGAGCAAGGTGATTGACTCCCGGCCGGCCGATGAAGGAGCATCCATCCGCCGCAGAAGAGAGTGTCTGGACTGCAGAAAGCGTTTCACAACCTATGAAAATATCGAGAGAATGCCTCTCGTGGTAGTAAAGAGGGACGGGAGTGCCCAGAGCTTTGACAAGATCAAGCTGATCAACGGCATGGTCAGAGCCTGCGAAAAACGCCCGGTCCGCCTGAATCAGCTGGAAGCCATTGCGGATGACATCGAAACCGAGCTTCTGAGCAAGATTGACAGGGAAATCAACTCCGTCGAAATCGGAGAAATGGTAATGTCCCGACTGAAGGACATCGATGAGGTCGCCTATGTTCGCTTCGCCTCCGTATACCGCAGCTTCAAGGACATCAGCACCTTCATGGAAGAGCTTTCCAAGCTGCTGGAAGACGGCAGGCTGAGCGAAAAGGCATAATTCGGCTGATTACAATGAACGGATTGATTCACGAAAAACTGGATATCAAAATCCTGATTCTGTATGCGCTGGAAAAGCTTCCCGGGCCTGTGGATTCCGGAGATCTCTATGATGTCTGCCGCTGTGACGAAGGCGTAGGTTATTTCGATTTTTCCGACTGCCTTTTTGAGCTGATTGATTCCGGCCTGGCAGAATCTGCGGAGGACGGCTATGTTATCACTGCCAAAGGCCGCAATAACGTCCGGGAAATCGGCAGCAGCCTTCCGTTTTCCGTGCGGGCATCTGCCGATGCGGTCATTGCGCCTCTGTGCCAGAAGCTTCTCCGGGCTTCTCTGGTTTCAGTGGACTGGACGCCGGCGGATTCCGGCTATATGATGCATTTTTCCCTGAATGACGGGGAAGGGGATCTTCTGAAGATGAATCTTCTCGTTCCCGATGAAGCCAGAGCCAGGATCATGAAAAAAAACTTCCGGCGCAAGGCGGAATATTATTATAACAGCATCGTTCAGATGCTGATGGAGAAAGAATGAAAACAGTGATTCCTGAAGGCTACCGCAGCCTGCTGTCCATCTACGATACGCAAAAAGCCATCAGCCTTTTGCACCGGCTTTTTGAAGACAATCTTTCTGCGGGGCTGAATCTTTACCGGGTTTCTGCGCCCCTGTTCGTGGCGGAAAATTCCGGGTTGAATGACAATCTGAACGGCTATGAGCGCCCGGTCTTTTTTGACATCAGGTATGCGGAAAAGAACGGAGAAGTGGTGCAGTCTCTGGCAAAGTGGAAGAGAGTTGCCCTGAAGAGATACAACTTCTATCCCGGCACCGGCATCTACACGGACATGAATGCCATTCGCAGGGATGAAGACGAGCTGGACAACCTCCACAGCGTGTATGTGGACCAGTGGGACTGGGAAAAGGTGATTCTTCCGGAAAACCGGAATCTGGACTATCTGAAGACTACCGTCATGGAAATCGTCCGGGCCTTCTGCGATACGCAGGACACCATGCAGTCCATCTATCCCAGGCTGCAGGCGCTGGGGAAGCTGGACAGAAATGTTGCATTTATCGACTCGCAGGAGCTGGAAAACCGCTATCCGGACCTGACGCCGAAGGAGCGGGAAAATGCCTTCGTGAAAGAGCACCACACCGCCTTTATTATCGGCATCGGCAAAACGCTGGCATCCGGAAAGAAGCATGACGGCCGGGCGCCGGACTATGATGACTGGGAGCTGAACGGAGATCTGCTGTTCTGGCATGAACCGCTGAGCTGCGCCATGGAACTCAGCTCCATGGGAATCCGGGTGGACCCGGAATCCATGGACAGACAGCTGGAGCTGTCCGGCTGTCAGGACAGAAGAGATCTGCCCTATCACCGGATGCTTCTCAACGGAGAGCTGCCGCTGACGATCGGCGGAGGAATCGGGCAGAGCCGCTTTACCATGCTGCTGCTGGGAAAAGCGCATATCGGGGAAGTCCAGGCTTCCATCTGGGACGATGAAACAGAAAACATCTGCGCAGATGCAGGTGTAACGCTTCTTTGAAAGGAGACAATAAATGAGCAAAAGAGCACTGGTTGTTGAGGACGATGCCAATATCGCGGAGCTGCTTCGCCTTTATCTCGGGAAAGACGGATTTGAAGTAATGATTGTTTCCGACGGGCTGAAAGCAGAATCCTCCTTTGACCTTTTCCAGCCGGATGTGGTCCTGCTGGACATCATGCTGCCGGGGAAGGACGGCTGGGAAATCTGCCGGGATATCCGGACGAGATCCGCCACGCCGATTATTATGCTGACGGCAAAAGGCGAGACTTCCGACAAGGTCACCGGGCTGGATCTCGGGGCGGATGACTATGTGACGAAGCCTTTCGAAGTGAAGGAGCTGCTGGCAAGAATCCATGCGGTCATGCGCCGTACCGACGCAGACTCGCCGCTGGAAAAGAAGCTGGAATTTGAAAATCTGATTATCAATCTGGATTCCTATGAGCTGATTGTCAACGGAGTGAAGGTGGACACGCCTCCCAAGGAGATGGAGCTGCTGTTTCATCTGGCCTCTTCTCCCAACCGGGTATTCACGAGAAACCAGCTCCTGGACGAAGTCTGGGGATTCGACTATTTCGGAGATTCCCGTACGGTAGACGTCCATGTCAAGCGTCTGCGCGAGAAGCTGGAAGGAATTTCAGACAAATGGAGTGTCAAGACGGTCTGGGGCGTCGGTTACAAGTTCGAGGTGAACGAGTAATTCCTCGATGAAGAGTATTTACCTCAGAAATTTCCTTGTTACTGCCATTACGATTCTGGTAGGTCTGATTCTGATCGTGGTATCCCTGGTCGGCATCGGAAAGAACTATATCGTGGAGCAGTATCGGGTAAATATGGAAAACAGCGCGGTAGAAGTCGGAAGGACGGCTTATGCCTTTTCCCTGACGGATTCCATCAACAGCTGGGGCATGAGCATGAATCTCAGCTCCGTGGCAAAGGCGACGGGGAATCATATCTTCATTACCGATGAAGACGGAACGATTATCAGCTGCAGCGATGATGAACCGATGTGCGAGCATATCGGCGTTGCGGTTCCCCGGGAGCCGCTGGAGGATATCGAGGCTTTCGGTTCCTACAACGGGGAATCGGATCTGAGCGGAATCTATCCGGGTATGCGAGTCATTGTGGCAAAGCCCATTGAAAACTCCATGACGGGAGAGGCCATCGGCTTTGTTTTCGTCAGTTCTCCGGAACGGAGCATTCTGAACACCTGGAGTACCTTTCTCTGGATTGTCATCGTTGTATTTGCCGGCATTTTTGCAGGTCTGCTGATTTTCTCCTTCTGGTATTCCAAGAACATGACCCAGCCGCTGGATGAAATCGCCTCCGTTTCCCGCATGTTTGCCAGAGGGGATTTTTCCACCCGTGTCAGACAGAATGAAGATCCGTCCAATGAAATCGGGACGCTGATTGAAGCATTCAACAACATGGCGGACTCTCTGGAGAGTGCGGAAAAGCGGAGAACGGAATTTATCTCCAATGTCTCCCACGAGCTCAGAACCCCGATGACCACGATTGCCGGATTTGCAGACGGGATTCTTGACGGAACCATCCCCGAGGAGGAACAGGATAAGTATCTGATTTCCATTCGGGATGAAACCATGCGCCTGAGCCGGCTGGTTCGCAGCATGCTGGATGAATCCCGCATGGCAACCATGTCCTCCGACCCCAACCGGAGAACGGACTTTGACCTGACGGAGCTGCTGGTGCAGATTCTGGTCAGCTTTGAGGGGCGTGCGGTCAAGAAGAATCTGGATGTAGACCCGATGCTGCCGGATGAGCACATCGTCGTCCATGCGGACAAGGACGGAATAACCCAGGTGATCTATAATCTTCTGGACAATGCCGTGAAGTTTGCCGGGGAAAATACCTGTATCGACATCGGAATTTACAAGGAGGCCAACAAGGCCTGCGTCAGTATCAAGGACGAGGGTGAAACTATCCCGCCGGAGGATCTGCCCTACATTTTTGACAGATTCCACAAGTCGGACAGATCCCGCAGTCTGGATAAGGACGGCGTCGGTCTGGGGCTTTCCCTGGTGAAAACGATTATCAATGCACACGATGAGGATATTGCGGTGAAGAGTGAAAACGGATTTACGGAATTTGTGTTCACGCTGCCGCTGGCAGAAAAGAAAAAGTAAGAAATATGAACGACTGGTACGAACCGAATTATAAATTTGCAGTCCTGCAGGGAAAAGCGCAGGGCGGGGCGCCGGCTCCTCAGAAGAAAAAGAAGAGCAGAATTATCGGCGCTGTGGTTCTCGGCACTGCGATCCTCGCGGGAATTATCTATTCCATTGCCAATACGGATCTTGACTACAGCCTGACGACGGTAGACGGGAACGGGAACATCGAAACCTTTTCCAGTTTGGATCCGGAAGAGGGAGAGCTGCCGGACAGCTTTCAGGAGTTTTTTGAAGGATTCTACACCTCGGTAACAACGGATGATGCCGATGTGGATATTCCCGCATATCAGGGAGAAAAGAATTTTTCTCTGCAGCTGAAGAAGCCGGCGGGAGAAGAGCTCAGCCTTCAGGAGCTGTATGATACCTGTTCTCCGGTAGTCGTTTCCATATCCTCCTATCCGGAGGGCGAAGAAGAGGGTTATTTCTGGGGCTCCGGGGTCATTCTCTCGGAAGACGGCATGATTCTCACCAACGAGCACGTGATTGACGGCTGCGCCTCTGCCGTTGTTCAGCTGAATGACGGAACGCAGTACGATGCGCTTCTGGTGGGAGCAGACGCCATCAGCGATCTCGCACTCCTGAAGATTGAACCGGAGGAGAAGCTGCCGGTGGCCGTATTTTCCGACATGTCGGAAGTCAACGAAGGCGATACCGTGGCGGCAATCGGAAGCCCGCTGGGGCAGACCTTCCGCAATACGCTGACCAACGGCATTATTTCCGCCATTGACCGGGGCATCTCCTATAACGGCCATTCCATGACCCTGCTGCAGACGAACACGGCCCTGAATGAAGGTAACTCCGGCGGCGCGCTGTTCAATATGTACGGGCAGGTCATCGGCATCACCAACATGAAGATGATGTCCTCCGCTTTTTCCGGAACCATTGAGGGTATCGGCTTTGCCATTCCTTCCACCACGGTGAAAACCGTGACGGACAGCTTCATCAGTCTGGGCTATGTTCCCAGAACCTATCTGGGCATGACGGTGGGAGCGATCCCGGCGGAAGCCTCGGAGAAGTATCAGCTGCCGGACGGGCTTTACGTTTCCGATGTTACGAAGAACTCCGGTGCGGACGATGCGGGGATCAGAATCGGCGATGTGATTACTGCCATGAACGGGGAACCCGTGGCAGACAGTACGGAGGTCAATGCCCTGAAGGACACCCTGAAGCCGGGCGATTCCATCTGCTTTGAAATCTGGCGCGACGGAGAGACCTTCACAGTTGATGTTGTCCTGAAAGAAAAGAAATAACCCATTCCGAACAGCATCGGGCAAATGAAGAACCCATGTGCTTCCATTCAAGGAAAGTACATGGGTTCTCTGTGTTTCATTCATGGTTGGTTATCCGGATTACCGGAAGCTTCATCTCCGAACAGGATGCGCAGATAATCCTGCCTGCCGTGAATCACTCGCGCAACATATATCGCACTGCCCTCGATCCGGTAAAAAACAATATGCTTCTCACAAAAGAGCATACGCAGATCGGATGGGTAACCGGTCTTTGCTTCCAGAGACATGCCGGCTTCGGCATATTCTGTGAGGATTCGCAGCCCCTTCAGGATACTGCGTACGACACGGTCCGCTGCGGCGGGGTTTTTCAGCTCAACGGTTATGTAGCGCTTCAGTTCTGCCAGATCCCGCGCAGCCTCCGGGGATATTTTCAGCTCATTCATCCGTTATACCGAACTGTGCTTCCAAATCTTCTATGCTGAGCCAGCCTTCCTGTTCTGCAGAATCCCAGCCTCTCTGAATCTCGTTCATAAGGCGGCGCATAGCTTTTGCCTTCATGTATTCCTCATTTTCGGGGGAGGCCAGAAACGGCAGACCGTCGGCATTCAGCGACTGCTGTATGAAGATGTTGACGGCGTCGGTAAAGGTCAGCCCCTGACGGGCATAGACATCTTCCACCTGCTGTTTGATCTCCGGATTAATACGCATCTGGAACGTAGAGGTTTTCGGCGCGGATGAAACATTCATGTCCATGTCTTATCATCTCCTCGCGTACAGTTTATTCTCCGAACAAGAAAAAGTCAATACAATGTAACTACAAGAATGCATGCCGCCGCTCCGGCTCGCTGTTTCAACAGAGAAATAAAAATTGCATATGCGTTTCATTACGAAAAACTTCATCGCCTTGCTTGACATGTAACAACAATGTCGTTACAATACAAGAGAGAAATAGGAGGCGATTTCATGGAGAAAAGTGCAACTTTGAATTTAAGAGTCAATCCAACGCTGAAACAGGATGCGGAATCTGTATTAACAAGGCTTGGTATTCCAATGTCTACGGCTGTTGATATTTTCCTGAATCAGGTGGTGCTCTCAGGCGGCATTCCGTTTCCGGTAACGTTGCCAAAAGCTCCTGCCAGCGTCGATGCAGCACAGATGACGGAATCAGAGATTCATGCAAAAATCCTGAAGGGATATGATTCCTATGCGGAAGGCCGAACGCAGAACGCCGCAGACGCATTTCAGAAATTCAGAGAGAATAACGATTTATGAAACAGTACACCGTAAAGATTACGGATGAAGCTCTTGCCGACATGGAGGGCATATATAATTATATAGCTCACAATTTGTCTGCGCCGGAGAATGCTATTGCCCAATACAACCGAATCGCAGATGCAATTCTGTCGTTGAATGTGTTTCCGGAGAGATACAGCATTTTTGATTCAGAACCGGAACATTCACTGAGAATCAGAAAGATGGCAGTGGATCACTATCTGGTATGTTATATCGTTGATTCAGAAGCAGTAACGGTAATTGCTATTTTTTATGGAGCATCAGATGTTCACGCACGATTGAGAGAGAGAAGCGAATAGAATCCGGTCAATTAGAAAACCGGCACTTGATAATCATCTGTAAGTCCCGGGGAAGCGGAATTCAGCCTTTGACAGGCGGCCGCCTCCCCGGTTTCTTTTTATAAACAGGTATGCTTGCATATTGCACATAAAATACAATTGTATTAAAATGATAGTGTATATCAGTTGTACTTATAGAATCGGAGGCTTTTCCTTCATGAATGAACCTATGTTTCAGATTTTACCCAAAAAATATACCGGAGAATCCACAATTATTTCTTTGCGCATGCCGAAAGATATGCTGGAAGAGATTGACGGAATTGCAAAAAAAACCGGACGTACAAGGAATGAATTGCTGCTGAACGGTTTGGAATTTGCTTTGGATCATGCCGAAATCAAGTGTTCAGAGGGGGAGTGACTTTGAAAATTATTGAACTTATTACTTCTCTCATAACAATGCTTGCTTTTTTGTGGACAGCCGTGACCTATTTTACCACGAAAAACAGAGAAAGAAGGGTTCGCACATATGACAAGCTTGATAAGTTGTTTGAAGAGAACGCAGCTCTTCGAGGAAAAGACTTCTCAAAAGATTACTTGGACTACGTCGATTATGTGAGGAAAATCAGTCGACTTGCAACAGAGTACAATGAGAGGATAATCGACCGGCGAATAGTTGCCAAGCGTGCGGGGAACTTCCTTATCAGGCTTTATGATGACAAGATGGTCAAGATTATTGCCCAGCAAAGAAAACAGTTTGACCGTCCGGAATACTTTTCCAATATTGATATTATGATAAAAGACTTACGGAAATAAATAACGGGAGGAATAGAGAATTGTCAAAGTTTGTTATCAAATGTCCTAACTGCGGGAAATATGCGGAAGCCAGTACCGGCTTCTTTGCCAAGAAAAGAATAGACTGTTCCTGCGGATATACTATCAATGTCCGCACAGATAAGCTCGCAGGAAGAGAGTGCCCCCACTGCGGAAACATGGTCGTCTTCGATCAGTCTGAAGGAGATAAGGCACTCTGTCCCGTTTGCCACGAGCCAATCAACACGCTTGCCCAGACAAAGAATCTGGAAGAATTCAGTTGCGGACAGTGCGGAATCCGCCTGAAGACGAACAAGGCAGCCACAAAGTATGTATGCCCCGTGTGTGATTTTGAAAATGATGTCACTGAGCGGCTCATGGCGGAGAAGATTAAGGATGAAGGTCTTGCCAGCATCATAAAGTATGAAGGGAACGGCGATTGCTTTATCTGGAAGCATCCCGTCGAAGACTTTAATTACGGTTCTCAGCTCATTGTCCATGAAAGTCAGGAAGCCATTTTCTTCAAGGATGGCCAGGCGCTGGATCTTTTCGGCCCCGGCAGATATAGCCTGGAGACGCAGCAGCTTCCTTTGCTGGAGAAAGTTTATAAACTTCCGGCAGATGCAGAAAGAACATTCCATTCCGAAGTATACTTCATCAATAAGACGGTCAAGATGGCCGTGAAGTGGGGAACTCCGGAGAAAGTCCGTTTCATTGACCCGCTGACCGGAACGCCTCTTGCCCTCGGGGCATCTGGTGAGATGAACCTTCAGGTAGCTAATTCCAGAAAACTGCTTCTCAAGCTGGTCGGAACTCTGAAAGGCATTTCGTGGAATGAAGGATCCGGTCTTGCTAAATCCATACAGGAATCTTTCCGTCCGCTGATTTCCAATGCAGTGAAAACGAATCTCTCCGCGGTTATCAAGAATGAAGCTATCGACCTTCTGGAAATCGATGAGAAGCTGGATATCATTTCGGATAATCTGCGGGAAAAAATCAATCCGGGATTTGAAGAATACGGCCTTACCATTCCTCAGTTCTATGTAACCAATGTTGTTCTCCCCGAAGATGATCCTAACTTCAAGCGAATCCGGGAACTTCATACTCTAACGCTCCAGGCCAGAGTGATTCAGGCCGAAGCAACAATCAAAACGGCCCAGGCACAAAGTGAAACGCAGTACAGAACTGCTCAGGAGCAGAGCAGGGCAACTATTGAAGCTGCCCGCAGGGAGGCAGAGCTTCAGCGTCAGCAGACAGAAACTGCAATCGCCAGTGCAGAGGCTGAAAGAACAGTTATTGCTGCCCAGGCGGAAGCACAGGCACAGCGTATGGCCGGATTGACAGAAGCGGAAATCATGCAGGCAAAAGGGTACACGCAGAAGGATGTTATCCAGGCGGAGGTGCAGAAATCCTATGCTGAGAGCATCGGGAATATGGGCCCGGGAATCGCTGTCGGCGGTATTGGCGGCGGAAGCAGCGTGATTGGTGATATGCTGGGGCTTGGTGTCGGCATGGCGGCGGCAGGAGCAGTTGCTCCTCAGATTGGAAATATGATTCAGGGACTTAACATTCAGCCACAGAACAACAATCAGAATCAACCCTCAGTCCAAGCAGGGTGGAACTGCAACTGTGGTCAAATAAATGTTACCAGCAACTTCTGCCCGAACTGCGGATCTCCGAAACCGGTTCCACGGGTGGGCTGGAACTGCTCTTGCGGTCAGATGAATGTCACCAGCAACTTCTGCCCGAACTGCGGTTCACCGAAGCCGGTTCCTCAGCTGGGTTGGAACTGCACCTGCGGTCAGACGAATATTACAAGTAATTTCTGCCCGAACTGCGGCAAGAAAAAAGGAGAATAAGACGTGAACAACAAAATCAGACTTTATATTATTGACGCAGTTGCGCTCCTCGCGTTTATCGTTATTGCTCTGGCGAT
>JAZLHH010000011.1:0-9754 GCA_045616745.1 Candidatus Limivicinus sp.
GACGGAAAGCGGCGGCGGTGTCTACAACGGCGGCAGATTCACCATGACCGGCGGCACGATCAGCGACAATACTGTCAGCGGCGAATACTGCAACGGAGGCGGCGGTGTGTTCAATAACGAAGGCACGTTCATCATGACCGGCGGCACGATTACCGGCAATGAAGTAACAGACGGTTCGAGTGGCGGCGGGGTGTACGTTGACAAGGAGAGCACCTTCACCATGGAAGGCGGCACGATTTCCGGCAATTATTCTGACTGGGACGGCGGCGGTGTGCTGAACTATGGCACGTTCACCATGACCGGCGGCGAGATTACCGGCAATACTGCTCCCAGAAATGGCGGCGGTGTGTATAACAACGGCACCATGAAGGTCGGCGGCGATGCACGGATAACCGGCAACACGCTTGCTGACGGCACTACTGCAAACAACCTTCATTTGCGCAACGGCAAGACGGTTACCGTCAGCACGGATGTAGTTCCCACAAAGGACATGAACATCGGTGTGACGCTCGAGAGCGGAACCGGCGACGTCACCGGTGAGAACACCGCTAATTACAGCGAGTTCTTTAAAAGCGACAACGCAGACTACATTGTAGTCAACAGTACGGATAATGTGGTCCAGATTAAGATTAACGCAATATCTGTCGATGCACCGACGGCTGAAACCGGACTGGTTTACAACGGAACGCCTCAGATTGGTGTTGCAGAAGGTGAAGGCTATACGCTGCTCGGCAACCCCGAAACAGATGCGGGCTCTTATTACGCAACAGCAATTCTCAAATCGGGCTATGTCTGGTCGGACGGAACCACAGAGAGGAAGTTCGTCCCATGGACCATTGACAGAGTAACAATTGTAGTGATCGGTACTTCCGTAAAGGACAAGACCTATGACGGAACAACAGAAGCAACCGTCGATCCCGGCACCGTCTCAGGTGTCATAGGAGATGATGTTGTGACTGTTGCTGCGAAAGGAACGTTCGACACGGCAGAAGTCGGAACGGGCAAAACTGTCACTGTGGTTTACACTCTCGACGGCAAGGATGCCGTCAACTATAAGCTTGTGTCAGACTCAGCAAAGTTCACGGCAAGCATTCTTGAGAAGCCGTCACCGAAGCCGACACCGACACCCGGTGCGGCAATCGAAAAAGTCAGCGTTTACGTTGACGGCAAGCTTCTTGCTGAAGGCACAGACTATGACTGGGTCGAAGGCAAGGTAGTGTTTACGGCGGATTTCCTGAACACGCTGGAAGCAGGTGAGCATACGCTCACAATCGAATTCCCCGGCAATACCGTAAATGAGAGCTTCAGCATTACAGACGGAGCTGTGGTTCCGGCAGAGGATGCGAAGTATCTGGCGGTATAAATTGTATGAATTGAAAAGGCCACCGCGGGTTTCCCGCCCTAATTTCTTGAAAGGCTGCAATGTTTGATAAAAGATTTTTTCATAGAGCAGCTGCTGCCGCTGCGGCAGCCGTGATGCTGTTTTCCATATCCGCATGCGGGGCAGAATCGGGAGAGCCGGATCCGGCCGCTGATCCCGGAATTACAAGAGATTTTGTTTCCGGTTACTGGACGGACGGGAAAACGAATCACATATTTCTGCAGCAATCGGCCGACGGCATGTATTTTATGCTTGATACCACACTGCGGAGTGATTTTGATTCCTCCGGCATTTTTCTGCTGGAGAGAGATTCGCTTTACGGAGTTACAGTCTCCGAACAGGCCTCCGAGGAGGGAGGAACTGACACCGCTTTCGAAAAGGTGAAGGTTTTCACCTTTCATTATACAGATGACAATACCATGAAGGTTACAAATACGATTGACGGATCGGAGCATTCCTTTGTTCGCGACACGCTTGCTTTCGACAGGAACCGGCTGGAGGATGACTATGTTTTCTGGACGATTGACAGGGCCGCGCAGTTTCTCAAAGGCCAATGGACCGATAAAAACAGCAAATATTTTGTCATTGAAGCTGAAAACGGCGGCGCCCGGTGGACTTCCGACCTCAGTTTTCCCGAATGTGACAGTATTGATTTCTGCGATTTAAAAATGGTTGGCGTGAACTGCGCGGAAGACGGAACGAAATCTTTTGTTCCTGTCTTTGCGTTTCATATTATAGACGAAGATCACGTGATGCTCACATCTCTGACGGAGGATTATGAATCGGTATTCCGCCGTGAACCGTCGGATATTCGCGAAGTGGAAGATTTGAATGACTATGTGTTTTTTAATCTTCTTTCCACGCTTTCTTTTATTCAAGGCAGCTGGGAGGACGAAGCCGGAGATCATTTCTTCCGTTTTGAAATGAAAGACGGACTGCCGAATCTGAAAACAAACCTGAGAATGCATGCCTATGACAGCTACAGCTTCAACGGCAATACCATTTCCGGGACAAAGGGCGAAGAGAAGCCCGAACCGATTTTTGACTTTACAGTTATTGATTCAGATACTATTGAAATTTACAGCCATGCCGAAGCGGAGAGCTGTAAGCTTCAAAGAGAAGCTGAGCAATAAAAAACAGAGCCTGCTGCAAAATTGAACTGCAACAGGCTCTGTGTATTCCGGAACAGATCAGACAATGCCCTGAGACATCATGGCAGAAGCAACCTTCAGGAAGCCGGCTACGTTTGCGCCAAGCATCAGGTCGCCGGGACGGCCGCATTCAACGGATGCGTCATAGCACGCATTGAAAATGTTGACCATGGTCTGGTGGAGCTTCTCGTCAACCTCTTCGAAGGTCCAGCTCAGACGAAGGGAGTTCTGGGACATTTCAAATCCGGAGGTGGAAACACCGCCGGCATTGGATGCCTTGCCGGGGGAGTAGAGCAGACCGCTGCCCTGAACCGTGGCAATTGCTTCCGGAGTCAGAGGCATATTGGCACCCTCAAATACGGCAAAGCAGCCGTTTTTGACCAGGGCTTCGGCACCTTCCCTGTCCATCTCATTCTGAGAGGCACAGGGATGCGCGATGTCACATTTGACCGTCCAGATGCCCTTGCAGCCTTCATGGTACTCAGAGCCGGGGACTTCATCGGCATATACGGAAATACGGGCTCTTCTCTTCTGCTTGATATCGAAGAGAACGTCAAGATTGATGCCGTTGGGATCGTAGATATAACCCTGAGAATCGGACATGGCAACAACCTTGGCCCCGAGCTCCGTTGCCTTCTGCGCGGTATACTGGGCAACATTGCCGGAACCGGAAACTATGACGGTCTTTCCTTCATAGGAAGTATTTGCAAGCTTTTTCATTGCCTCTGCGGAATAATAGCAGATACCGAATCCGGTTGCCTGCGTTCTGGCCAGAGAACCGCCGAAGGGGATGCCCTTGCCGGTAAGCACGCCGGCTTCAAAGCTGTTGACCAGGCGCTTGTACTCACCGAAGAGATATCCGATTTCACGGCCGCCGACACCGATATCACCGGCAGGAACGTCGGTAAACTGGCCGATATGGCGGTAAAGCTCCTGCATGAAGCTCTGGCAGAAGCGCATGATTTCTGCATCGGACTTGCCCTTGGGGTCAAAGTCAGAGCCGCCTTTTCCTCCGCCCATCGGCAGAGTCGTCAGGGAGTTCTTGAAGGTCTGCTCAAAAGCAAGGAACTTCAGAACGGAAAGGTTGACAGAAGGGTGGAAGCGAAGGCCGCCCTTGTAAGGACCGATGGCAGAATTAAACTGCACGCGGTAGCCTCTGTTAACCTGCGTCTTACCGGAATCATCAACCCAGGGAACACGGAATTCAATCACACGCTCAGGCTCGACGAATCTCTCCAGAAGACCGGCTTCTTCCCACTCGGGGTGTTTGTCGACAACGAGCTCAAGCGAGTCAAAAACCTCGCGAACTGCCTGGAGGAACTCGGGCTCATGCGAATCACGCTGTTCGACCTGAGCATAGACGCGCTTTAAGTATTCATTGGTCATTGATAAGTACCTCCTATATATAACATTTTCGAATGATTTTACTACTTTAAAACGCGAAATTCAAGAGATTTTTATCAATAAATATCTGAAAATTTCAGGAAAACCCTGGTAAAATTTTTTTACCGCTGATACGGCAGCGGACCACATTTGGGCTGCGAACTTGATTAATCCACAAAATATGGTATAATACCATAGAATTACAATGGATTATTGTGCGCAGAGGTAAAAAATGGCAGCAAAATCAAAGGTATATGACAACGAAAGTATTGAGCTTCTCAAGGATGAAGAACGCGTCCGGAAACGCCCGGCGGTCATCTTCGGCTCTGACGGGCTGGACGGATGCGAGCACGCCGCATTTGAAATCCTTTCCAATTCGATTGACGAAGCCAGGGAAGGCCACGGCGATATCATCACGCTGACGTATTTTGAGGACAGATCGATTGAAGTGGAAGACTTCGGAAGAGGCTGTCCCCTGGACTGGAATCAGAATGAAAAGCGCTTTAACTGGGAACTGGTTTTTTGCGAGCTGTACGCCGGCGGAAAGTATAACAACGCCAACGGCGGAGATTACGAATACTCTCTCGGTCTGAACGGACTCGGCAGCTGTGCAACGCAGTATGCTTCCGAATACATGAATGTTACCGTCTGGAGAGACGGGAATAAATACTCTCTGGCTTTCAAAAAAGGAAAGCCGGTGGGGAAAAAGGGAACGCAGCTGAAGATTGAGCCTGCAGACAGAAAGAAAACCGGGACGACGATCCGCTGGCGTCCGGATCTGGAAGTCTTTACGGATATTGATATTCCCGTATCCTGGTTTGAGGAGACGCTGCATAAACAGGCAGTGGTCAATGCCGGAATTACCTTCCGCCTTCGGGTGGAAAAGGGCGGAAAGTTTACCGTCAGGGAATATCTGTATGAAAACGGAATTGTCGATTATGTAAAAGAGCTGGCCGGAGAATCGGCTCTGACAGCGCCCTATTTCATTTCTGCAGAGCGAAAGGGGAAGGACAGAGAAGATCTCCCGGAATATAAGCTGAAGATTTCCGCCTGTTTCTGCTTCTCCAATGTGAATCAGCTGACGGAATATTATCACAACTCCTCCTGGCTGGAAAACGGGGGATCCCCGGAAAAGGCGGCAAAGCTGGCCTTTACCTATGCCATAGACAACTATATCAAACAGCAGGGGAAGTACAACAAATCCGAAGATGCCATTAAATGGCAGGATGTGGAAGACTTCCTGATTCTGGTCACCAACTGCTTTTCTACGCAGACCTCCTATGAGAATCAGACGAAGAAGAGCATTACCAACCGATTCATTCAGCAGGCGATGAATGAGTTCTTCAAAGCGCAGCTGGAAATCTATTTTATCGAAAACAAGGCGGAAGCGGATAAAATCGCGGACCAGGCGCTGGTGAACAAGCGGAGCCGGGAAGGCGCGGAAAAAGCAAGGCTCGGCATGAAAACGAAGCTTACCGAAAAGCTGGGGATTGACAACCGGGTCGAAAAGTTTATTGACTGCAGAACCAAGGAAACGGAACGCCGGGAGCTCTATATCCTGGAAGGCCATTCCTCTGCCGGTGCCTGCCGTCAGTCCCGGGATGCAGATTTTCAGGGAATCATGCCGGTTCGGGGAAAGATTCTGAACTGCCTGAAAGCGGACTACGCCAGAATATTCAAAAGCGATGTTATCAAGGACCTGCTGAAGGTCCTGGGCTGCGGTGTGGAGGTGACGGACCGTCATTCCAGGGATCTCAACAGCTTCAATCTTGCCAATCTCCGCTGGAATAAAGTCGTCATCTGCACGGACGCGGATGTGGACGGGTTCCAGATTCGTACGCTGATCCTCACCATGCTTTACCGCCTGGTTCCGACGCTCATCCGGGAAGGATATGTATATATTGCGGAATCTCCGCTGTATGAGATTTCATGCCGGGACAAGACGTACTTCGCCTATTCCGACAGGGAAAAGCAGGAGATCGTCAGCAGTCTGTCCGGGAGCTTTCAGATCAACCGGAGCAAAGGTCTCGGTGAAAATGACCCGGATATGATGTGGATGACCACGATGAATCCGGATACCCGGCGTCTGATCCGCATTTTGCCGGACGATGTCCTGAAGATGAACGAGAAGTTTGAGCTCCTCTTGGGGGACAATCTGGAAGGAAGAAAGAATTTCATATCGGAATACGGCCATCTGTATCTGGATATGGCCGATTTGTCCTGAGGTAGATTATGGCACGGAAAAAACAGGAACAACCGAAGAAAAAATTTGATAATCCGAATGTGGTCGGGCTTCACGCGGAAGTGCTGGAGCAGCCGATTACGGACACGCTGGAAGTAAACTACATGCCCTATGCCATGAGCGTGATTGTTTCCCGGGCAATTCCGGAGATTGACGGATTTAAGCCCTCTCACAGAAAACTGCTGTATACCATGTATAAAATGGGACTTCTGAACGGGCAGAGAACGAAGAGCGCGAATATCGTCGGGCAGACGATGAAGCTGAATCCTCACGGTGACGCGGCCATCTATGAGACGATGGTTCGGCTTTCTGCCGGCTATGAGGCGCTTCTGATGCCCTTTGTGGATTCCAAGGGCAACTTCGGAAAGGTCTATTCCCGGGACATGAGCTATGCCGCATCCCGTTATACGGAAGCCAGGCTTTCTCCGATCTGCTCGGAAATCTTCAAGGATATCGACAAGGATACCGTGGACCTGACAGACAACTACGACGGTTCCATGAAAGAGCCGAAGCTGCTTCCCACGACCTTCCCCAATGTGCTGGTATCTGCCAACTCCGGAATTGCCGTAGGTATGGCCAGCATGATCTGCGGGTTCAATCTGAATGAGGTCTGTGAGACGGCTATCAGCTATATCAGGGACCCGGACTGTGACCTCTTTGAAACCCTTCCGGCGCCGGACTTTCCCACGGGAGGCGAAATCCTGTTCAACCGGGCGGAGATGGAAGGAATCTACAATTCCGGCCGCGGCAGCTTCAAGGTCCGGGCAAAATGGCGCTATCTCTCCAAAGAGAACATTATTGAGATTTATGAGATTCCCTATACTACCACAACGGATATTGTCATTGACAAGATTGTGGAGCTGAACAAGCAGGGAAAAATCAGGGAAATCAATGACATCCGGGATGAGACGGATCTTTCCGGACTGCGCATTGCCATAGACCTCAAACGGGGAACCGATCCGGAAAAGCTGATGGCAAAGCTGTTCAAAATGACCACGCTTCAGGATCCCTTCCCCTGCAATTTCAATATTCTGGTAGACGGATATCCGAAGGTAATGGGTATTCGCGAGATTCTTTCTGCCTGGACGAACTGGAGAATGGAATCGGTTCGCCGCAGAGTGGCTTATGACCTTCGGAAAAAGAGAGAAAAGCTGCACCTGCTCCAGGGTCTCGGCAAGATCCTGATTGATATTGACAAGGCGATTTCCATTATCCGCAACACGGAGCATGAGTGCGACGTGGTCCCCAACCTCATGGTAGGCTTCGGGATCGACGAAATCCAGGCGAACTATGTGGCGGAAATCAAGCTCCGCAACATCAACAGGGAGTATATCCTGAATCGGGTGGCGGAAATCAATACGCTGCTGAAAGACTGTGAAGACCTGGAAGCAACCCTTGACAACCGGAGAAAAATCAAAGCGATTATCATTGAGGAACTGAAGCGGGTCAATGAGAAGTACAAGTCGGCGAGAAAGACGGAAATCGTCTATGCACCGGTTGAGGAATACGTGGAAGAAGAGGACGGCGTTGAGGATTATCATGTAACGCTGTTCCTTTCCCAGGGCGGCTATTTCAAGAAGATCAACGATCAGAGTCTCCGTATGAGTGCTGAGCAGAAGTTCAAGGAAGACGACGGGCTGAAGCTCAGCTTCGAGGCCTCCAACCGGGGAGAACTGCTCGTATTTACGAATCTTCAGCAGGTTTACAAGGTGAAGATTTCCGAATTCGAGGACAGCAAGGCTTCGGCCCTGGGCGTGTATCTTCCCACAGTGCTGAAAATGGATCCCGGTGAGAGAGTACTTACAATCATCGATCCGGGAGATTATCGGAAGAACCT
This sequence comes from Candidatus Limivicinus sp., assembly GCA_045616745.1. GTDB lineage: Bacteria > Bacillota > Clostridia > Oscillospirales > Oscillospiraceae > Limivicinus. Next base: position 7,995 of record JAZLHH010000011.1, read on the forward strand.
TCTGCTGGTCTTTGAAAACGGCAACGCGGCGAAGGTCCCGCTGTCGGCATATGAGACCAAGGGAAACAGAAGAAAGCTGGTAAAAGCCTTTTCCGATAAGTCACCGCTGATTTCTGCTTTCGTCCCGGAAGAAGAGACGGACGTTGTGATCTTCTCCACGGATGACAGGGCATTGGTATTCCACACATCTCTGATTCCTCTGAAAGAAAGCCGGGCAGTGAACGGCGTTCGCTGCATGTCGCTGAAAAAGCAGAAAACCGTTAAGAATGCGAAACCGCTCTTTGAAGCAGGACTTGGCAATGTTTCCCGATACAGAGTCCGCAGTTTGCCGGCCGCCGGTGCTGTTTTGAAGCAGGAAGATTTAGGAGTAGTACAGTTATCAATTCTCTGAAAAGAAAAATCTGGATATTGTTCCTTGCCCTGATGCCTCTCGTCCTCTGCGCCTGCGCCGGGCTGTATGACAAAGAGTATGTCAGCATTGAGGATTATGTGTTTCCGGAGCAGAGTCAGGCCGTGCCGGAAGATGAAGTGCTGGTAAAAACAGCCTTTGAGCTGAAAACGGCCATTCTCTCTTTCGTGGAAAGCGGACAAACAGAAGGCGCCATCGTCTTTTCGGAAGACTATGCGGGAAATCTGGCGGATGACCTGGCAGATGCCTGCTGGAAGGTTCGGTCTCAGAATGCTCTCTGCGCCTATTGCGTAGAAAACATTTCCTATGATCTGAATCAGATCGTGTCCTACTACAAAGCGGCCGTCCGTATTTCCTATTCCGCAGATGCGACTGAGCTGGTAAAAATACCTTACAGCTCCGGTCTGGATGAGGTGATCCTGAAAGAGCTTGAAAACGGCAGCACCGGATTTGCGGTCCTCATTAACAGCTCCATGCTGTCCACAGCCGATTTTGAAAACACGGTGTCCTCCCTTTATGAGGGAAATCCCATGGTTGCACCCTGCTGTCCCGGACTGAACACAACGCTGTACAGCGGTGTCGGGTATCAGAAGCTGTATGATGTCCGCCTTAAATATGATGCAGCTCCGGAGGATATGCCGCAGATGCTCTCCGATATGCAGTCCGCCATCAATTTCACCCCTGAGGAGCATCGGCTTCCCGACTATGAGAAGGCGGTCCTTGCCGGGCAGAGAGTTCTTGAGAATCTGGAGATTCTTCCGGAGGGGGACAGCAGCACGGTCTATGATGCACTGGTAAACAAAAGTTCCGATTCCCGCGGAGTCGCCCTTGCTTATGTGGCGGCCTGCAAGGAGCTGGGGCTGGAATGCCTGATCGTTCACGGCCAGTGTAACAAGACAGATTATTCATGGAACCTGGTAAAAATCGGTGACCGGTTCTACCATGCATCCCTGCAGAGCGGGACGGGAATCGGAACGTTCCGGAGCGATGAGGAGATGTGGATGAACTATCGCTGGGATACTTCCTTTTATCCGAATTGTCCTGACAGATTAATCATTGACACAGCACCCTGATTGTGCTATTATTTTTAAGCTCAATTGCTAGTATAGCTCAGTCGGTAGAGCAGCTGATTCGTAATCAGCAGGTCGTGTGTTCGAGTCACATTACTAGCTTTTTTACCACCTGCTTTTTCGGCAGGTGGTTTTTTGTGAATAATTTATGAAACATGGTTACATTTTGTAACCATGTTATTGCTTTGATTTTAAATATAATATATTATAGTTACCATGTATGAGAAAATTTTTATCAAAGGTGCGAGAGAAAACAATCTCAAAAATATTGACGTAGAAAT
>JAZLHH010000012.1:0-23244 GCA_045616745.1 Candidatus Limivicinus sp.
TCATATCCCTCCAATTTTTGCGAAGAAAAAGAAGCTCTCCGAATAAATTTCTCCGGAAGAAAGTGAGCATTTGCCTCAACTTTCTTCCGCGGTCAGTTATGTCTGACAGACAGGTAATATGTATATACACCCTTCTCAATACAGGAAACCGGCAGGGGATGATTCCCTGCCGGTCTCTTTCTGATATAAAAGTTTTTCTTTTTACTTCACGTGCCAGATGTTGTCGGCATATTCGCGAATCGCGCGGTCGGCAGCGAAGAAGCCGCTCCTTGCCGTGTTCACGATGCCCAGCCGGGCCCGCTCCGCGTCATTGCTGATACTGCCGTAGAGTCTGTCCTGGCAGGCGACGTAGGCCGGGAAGTCGGCCAGCAGCATGTAGGGATCCCCGCCGTAGACAAGGCCGGAGACCAGGTCGGAATAGGACTTTCCGTCCCGGAAACCGTGGGAAATTTTATTCAGCACGCAGTTCACTGTCATGTCATTGTTAAAGATTCCGCTCGGGTCGTAGCCGTTTGCGCGCCAGCGGTTGATTTCGTCTTCCTTCAGACCGAAGATGAAGATGTTGTCATCACCGAGGAGCTCGTGCATTTCCACGTTGGCGCCGTCCATCGTGCCGATGGTCACGGCTCCGTTCATCATCAGCTTCATGCAGCCGGGACCGGAGGCTTCTTTGCCGGCAGTGGAAATCTGCTCGGAAATATCCGCCGCGGGAACGATGGCTTCTGCCGCGGAGACCCGGTAGTTCTCCACAAAGTAGACCTGAAGTTTGCCTTTGCATACAGGGTCGTTGTTGATGTCGTCCGCCATGGAGAGCAGCAGCTCGATAATCCTCTTCGCCGTACGGTATCCGGCAGCCGCCTTTGCACCGAAGATGTAGGTTCTGGGCACAAAGTCCATATCCGGATTGTCATGGAGGCGAATCTGCTGCAGTGTAATGTTCATGGCAGAAAGCAGCTGCCGTTTGTATTCGTGCAGTCGCTTGATCTGCACATCCATCACGGCTTCAGTGTTCAGCGTAAAGCCGTCGTTGCGCTCAGCAAAGGCAGCAAATCTGCGCTTGTTCTCCGCCTTCACGGCCAGGAATCGCTTCTGGACCTCCGCATCATCGGCAAAGCGCGCCAGATCGTTCAGGAGCTCCGGCTGCGTCAGGTAGGCATCGCTGCCCAGAAGATCGGAGATCAGGCGGTGCATTCCCGGGTTGATCTGCGCCAGCCAGCGACGGTGATCGATGCCGTTGGTCACATAGGTGAACAGTTCCGGCCGGATTCCGCAGATATCCCGGAACAGGTCGTTTTTCAGAATGTCGCCGTGGAGCCGGGAAACGCCGTTGACCCGGTAGCAGGTGGCAAGGCACATATTGGCCATGTGCACCTGGCCGTCCCGGATAATCAGGTTCCAGCCGATCTTTCCCCGGTCGCTGCCGAACTTCTCCGTGAGATAGTCGCACCACCGGCGGTTGATCTCACACATGATTTCCCAGAGCCGGGGCAGAAGCGAGGCCACCAGATCCTGGGGCCACTTCTCCAGCGCTTCGCTCATGACGGTGTGGTTTGTGTAGGCAACAGCGTTGCAGACGATTTCCCAGCTTTCGTCCCAGCCCAGATGGTATTCGTCCATGAAAATGCGCATCAGCTCGGGAATAATCAGCGTGGGGTGGGTATCGTTAATCTGAATGGTGTGATGCTGCGCAAAGCTGCGGATGTCACCGTAGGCCGCCAGATGCTTGCGGACAATGTCCTGCGCGGTGGCAGACACGAAGAAGTACTGCTGCTTCAGCCGGAGCGTCTTGCCTTCCATGTGGTCGTCCGCCGGGTAGAGGACTTTGGTTATAACTTCGGACATGGTGCGGTTTTCCATGGATTCCACATACTTTCCTTCAGAAAACAGGAACATATCCAGAGAATTGATGCTTTCGGAATCCCAGAGGCGCAGCGTGTTGATGTCCTTTGCTCCGTAGCCTGCCACCAGCATATCCCGGGGAACGGCAGTAACGGAGGTATAGCCCGTGTATTCTGCCGTGTAATGGCCGAAGTTGTCCCAGTGGGGTTCCACTCTTCCGCCGAACCGGACCTCCACGGATTCGTCATAACGGGGAATCAGCCAGCTGTCTCTGGCAATTCTCCAGTTGTCTGCCACCTCCGTCTGTGCACCGTCGGCAAACTTCTGCCGGAAGATGCCCAGCTCATAGCAGATGGAATATCCGGTACCTTCCAGACCCAGCGTAGCCATGGAGTCCATATAGCAGGCGGCCAGCCTGCCCAGACCGCCGTTCCCCAGCCCGGCATCGGGTTCGGTTTCAAACAGATCCGCGGCATTCCGCCCCATGTCCTCCAGTGCACCGGTCAGTTCATCCAGAATTCCCAGATTGAAGGCATTTTTCATCAGGCTTCTGCCCATCAGGAATTCCATGGACATGTAATGAATTTCCTTGCCCTTGCTTTTTTTATCTTCCACTGCCAGCAGCCGGCTCATAATCTCGCGGATTACAATGGCCGCCGCCTGGAATATCTGTTCGTCTGTCGCCTGTTCGCCGGTGACGGAGAAACAGGCGCAGAGTTTGTCTTCGATTGCGCTTCTGATTTCATTGCGGGAAATTTGATTGCTCATTCAGATTTTTGCTCCTTTGGGAACGACTATCGGCAATTTATCGCTGCCGATCAGCGAGATATTTGCGGAAAATTCCACGCTCTTGTCCGCAATCACATGCTCCAGAACGGTATTTTCCGCCACAACGGTGTCCTTGAGAATAATGCAGTTCTTCAGTACCGCGCCTTTGCCGATGCGGACACCGGGGAATACAATGCAGTTTTCTATGCTGCCTTCAATGCGGCAGTTGTCCGCCACCAGGCAGTTGACGGATCTGGCCAGCTCCCCGTAATAGGTGCTGACACCCTCCGGATGCTTCGTCCGGACCGGCCGCTCTGCCGGGAATACCGCCGCCCGGTTGACGGGATCCAGAATGTCCATATTGGCGGCATAGTAACCCTCCACCGTCCGGACGAACCGGGCATATCGGGTATGGATATAGGGGAGCATAGTGCCTCCCTCCCGGAGATACATGCTGATGGCGTCCTCGTGGAACCGAACCAGCCCCTGTGCCTTGCACGCGTCCATCAGATACAGCAGAACGTCCTTGCTGATCACGTAGCCTTCCAGAGAAGGGATCCCCTCCCCCGGCCCCATCCGGTCAAACAGGACCTTTTTGATATAGCCGTCATCGCCGATGACATAGCGGTGATGGATAACATCCGGCTGGTAGTTGCCGCAGATGGCCGTGATCCCCACGCCGGTTTCCCGGTGCTGGCGGCACACGGCTTCCAGATCCAGATTTCCGCAGAGGTTTCCCAGCAGAAGCACCACGTATTTCTGAGGAATGTCCCGGATGTAGTTGCCCACGCAGTTCAGTGCCTCAATCGTACCGGAGTAATCCCCCCGGTGATAGTCCGGCAGTCCGAAGGGCGGCAGCATCTTCAGCCCGCCGGTTCTCTTGCTCATATCCCAGGGCTTGCCGCTTCCCAGATGGTCCAGCAGGCTCTGATAGTCCCGCTGCATGATAACGCCCACATCGGTAATGCCCGCATTGCGCATGGAAGAAAGGGCAAAGTCGATCAGGCGGTATCTTCCGCAGATCGGCAGGGATGCCGCCGTTCTCTGCTGTACCAGTTCCCGCAGCTCGGGGTATGCCTTATAGGCAAAAATAATACCGTGAAAATCAGACATTACTCTACCTCCCCGCTCTCATAGATCATGGCTCCCGGTTTTACAACAGCGCCCTGGCGTATTTCCACGCCGGCACCGCAGGTGGCTACATTCCATTCCGCCGTACCGTCCGGTTCCGCACCGACTCTGGCGTCTTTGTGAACAACCGTATTCTCTGCGATAATGGCATATTCCACCGTTGCGCCTTCCTCAATGACGACGCCCGGCATAATCACGCTGTAGCTTACTCTGGCGTTTTCCGCCACCTTCACCATCGGCGAAAGCACGGAGTTCTCCACGGTTCCGTAAATCTCGCAGCCTTCGGAAATGATGGAGTGTTCAACGCGGGCCCGCTCCCCCACAAAATGGGGCGGGCACACGGGGCTTCTGGAATTGATCGGCCATACCGGGTCAAAAAGATTGATCCGGTCCGTGGACAGCATGTCCATATTGGCATCCCACAGGCTGGTAATGGTTCCCACGTCTCTCCAGTAGCCTTCAAACCGGTAGGGCCAGAGTTTTTCACCGGCATTCAGCATGGCGGGAATGATATTCTTTCCGAAGTCCTTGGCAGAATTCGGGTCGTTCTCGTCGGCAATGAGATATTCTCTCAGCTTCTCCCAGCGGAAGATGTAAATCCCCATGGAAGCCAGATCGCTCTTCGGGTGGGCCGGCTTTTCTTCAAACTCGGAAATGTAGCCGCTGTTTCCCACGTTCATAATCCCCAACCGGGTGGCCTCTTCCAGCGAGACCTGCTGCACGGCGATGGTCAGCGCCGCGCCGCTTTTGACATGCTGCGTCAGCATATCCGCATAGTCCATCTTGTAAATATGATCTCCGGAAAGGATCAGTACGTTTTCCGGGTCATACTGCTGGATAAACGCCAGGTTCTGGTAAATGGCGTTGGCCGTTCCCAGAAACCAGGAGCCCTTTTCTCCGGCACTCTGATACGGCGGAAGAATAAACACCCCGCCGTCGGATACGTCCAGATCCCAGGCGCTGCCTGTGCCGATATAGCTGTTCAGCTGCATGGGCCGGTACTGGGTCAGCACCCCCACCGTATCGATTCCGGAATTTGCGCAGTTGCTCAAAGGGAAATCGATGATTCTGTATTTTCCGCCGAAGGAAACGCCCGGTTTTGCCACGTCACGGGTCAGAGCATACAGTCTGGAACCCTGCCCGCCTGCCAGAAGCATTGCTATGCAGTTTTTCTTCATGTTGCCTCCTAATTGAATCGATTCATGGTTTCGGCACAGCCGTGTTCTATATAGAATTCCGCAGCAGCCGCTGCTTTTTTTGCCGCTTCCTGTATCGTGTCCAGATCCTTCCCTGTGAACCTGCCCAGGACCCAGTCCTTCATGTCACAGTCCGGGCGGTCCGGCTTCCCGATGCCGATCCGGATGCGGGGGAATCCGTCCGATCCCAGGCAGGAGATGATGCTCTTCAGCCCGTTGTGCCCGCCGGCGGAGCCGGAGGCTCTGACCCGGATCTTTCCGGGGGCCAGTGCCGTCTCGTCCGAAATGACGATGATATGATCTGCCGGGATTTTATAAAACCGGGCGGCTTCCGCCACAGCTTCCCCGCTGCTGTTCATGTAGGTCTGGGGCTTCATCACCAGGACCTTCTCCCCGCCCGCCGTGAAACAGCCCGTCAGTGCCCGGAAGCTGCTCTTATTGATTTTTATGCCTTTTTCTTCTGCCAGCGCAGCCGCTGCGAGAAAGCCGACATTATGCCGGGTTCTTTCATAGGCAATACCGGGGTTTCCCAGACAGGCAATAATCCAGGATACCCCGGCAGGTTTTCGGAAAAACATTATTCGAAAATGCTGGAGATAGAGACTTCCTCATAGATTCTGCGAATCGTCTCTGCGAATACGGAAGCCGTCGTCAGGTAGGAAATCTTGTCAATCCGCTCCTTGTCGGCGGGATAGGGAATCGTATCCAGAAGGAGAAGCTCGTCGATGGGGCTCTCCTTGATGCGCTCAATGGCAGGTCCGGAAAGGATGCCGTGGGTGGCGCAGGCATAAATCTTTTTGGCGCCGCCGATTTCGCTGATGGCTCTCGCCGCACCGCAGAGAGACCCGGCGGTATCTACCATGTCATCCAGCAGTATGCAGGTCTTGCCTTCCACATTGCCGATGATGTTCATCACTTCGCTCTGGTTGGCCCTTTCCCGGCGCTTGTCCACAATGGCAAGACCTACGCCCAGCTTCATGGCGAAGTTCCTGGCTCTGGCCACGGAGCCTACATCCGGGGAGACGACCATGACGTCTTCATTGCCCTTGCCGAACTTCTTGGCATAGTGCTTGGCAAAGATATTGCCGCCGGCAAGATTGTCCACAGGGATGTCGAAAAATCCCTGAATCTGGGCAGCGTGCAGATCCATGGTCAGGACTCTGTCCGCACCGGCAGCGGTAATCAGGTTGGCCACCAGCTTTGCGGAGATCGGGTCGCGGCTCTTGGCTTTTCTGTCCTGGCGGGCATAGCCGAAGTAAGGAATCACGGCGGTGATTCTGCCGGCAGAGGCGCGCTTCATGGCATCAATCATGATCAGCAGTTCCATCAGGTTGTCATTCACATGCGTGCAGGTGGACTGAATAATAAAAACATCAGTTCCTCTGACAGGCTCCTGAATGGAAATGGAGCATTCTCCGTCAGCGAACTGAGAGACCGTAGCATTGCCGAGAGGCTTATACAGCTGCGCGCATATATCTTCCGCAAGCGCGATATTGGAATTACCTGCGAAAACCTTGATTTCCTTGCCGTGTGAGATCATGGGGATGTCCTCCGTAGTAATCATAATTAGCAAATTTATTATAGCATGACAGACCGGAAAAGGAAAGTCAGCAGAATTGATAATTATCTCCCGATTCCTGTACCGCAGGCCGTGCTATATGTGGTATAATGTTGCATCCGATACAGACTGGAGTCCTGCGCTATGTTCAACGCCGATCCCGTTACCGGCAACTTTCCCGGCTGGGAATATATCTCTCTTATTGCCGCCGTGCTGCTGCTTGGCCTTTCCCTCTGCTTTTTTCTTCTTTTTCTGCGGAGAGTGCGCCGCCGGCTGTTTTCCTACCGGACGGTTGCGCTTCTGGGGCTTGCCCTGTTCCTGATCATCCCCGCCTTCTTCCGCTTCCGCTATTTCTTCCTTTATGCGTCTTCGGGGACCTTTTATGAAATGCTCGCCGGCATTCTTTTTTCCGCGCAGACCTTCCTCGTCACCAGTGCTCCGGTCGCCGCAGCCTTTGCGCTGCTGCTGCTCGTCAGCAATGTGTTTCTCGTTCTGCGGGAAGGCTTCGCCCTGTCCAATCTTTACGCTTTTGCCGCGGCCCTGCTGATTCTTCTCGGCGCCGGCTTCGGCTGTTTCATCGTGCTGTTCGACAATATCCGCTTTTCTTCCAATGTCTTCCCCACGGTCTGGTCCGCCTGCTTCTGTTATTTTGAATGTCTCATGGCCTCCGTCATCGTATGTACGCTCATGGCGGGGCTCCGGAAGCCCGCGTTCGGGAAGGACCTGGTTCTGATTCTCGGCTGCCGGGTCCGTCCGGACGGCACTCTCTATCCCCTGATCCGCGGCCGGGTAGACCGGGCTCTCGCCTTCGCCGCGGCCCAGGAGGCCGCCACAGGCAAGGCTCCCGTGTTTCTCCCCACCGGCGGGAAGGGCAGCGACGAATCCTGCTCCGAAGGCGAAGCCATGCGCCGCTATCTTCTGACCCGGGGGATTCCGGAAGACCGCATCCTGGCGGAAACCGAATCCGTGGACACGGCCCAGAACATGCAGTTCTCCAAGGTTCTGGCGGACCGGTATTATCCCGGTGCGGAAGCCGCCTTCTGTACCACCGGCTTCCATGTGTTCCGCAGCGGCATGCTCTCCCGGGCTGCCGGCTGGAATCTGGAAGGCTTCGGCGCACCCACGGTCTGGTACTTCTGGCCCAATGCCTTCGTCCGGGAATTCCTCGGGCTGCTGTGGGAAAGCAAACGGCAGCACATTCTGGTTTTGCTCCTCGTCTCCGCCTTCTTCGCGGGGATCACGTTTCTGATCTGATCCTGACTCTCAGGGAGGGTGTACCATGTTCACAGAATTTCCCCTCTGGCAGATCCTTGTTGTCTGCGGCGGCGTGTTTCTCGGCTCTGTTGTCGATGCCATCGGCGGAGGCGGCGGTCTCATTACGCTGCCGTCCTTCCTTCTCGCCGGGCTGCCGCTCCATTCGGCCATTGCCACCAACAAGATGTCCTCCGCCATCGGGACGACGGCCTCCACCGGCCGCTATCTCCTCCGGGGCTACGTCTCCTGGAAAACCGTGCTGCCCGCCATTGTGCTGGCCGCCGTCGGCTCCCACTTCGGTGCGGAGCTGCAGCTGGCGGTGGACGAGAAGTACTCCCGCTATATTCTCATCGTCGTTCTCATTATCGTGGCCTTTATCATGCTGAAGGACCGGGACTTCGTGCCCTCCGGCGCAAGGTCCCCCGGCTGGCAGTTCTTCTTCGTGCTCCTCTTCTCCCTGATTGTGGGTACCTATGACGGGTTCTACGGCCCCGGTGCCGGCACCTTCCTCCTCCTGGCCTACTGCAAGCTGGCCCGGATGGAGCTGACGGATGCTTCCGGCACGATGAAGGCCGTGAATCTGGCCTCCAATATCGGCGCTTTCATTACCATGCTGCTCGCCGGCAAGGTCATTGTGCCGCTGGGCATCGCGGCAGGAATCTTCGGCTTCCTGGGGCACTGGCTGGGCGCTGGGCTGATGATCAAAAACGGGCGGAAAATCGTCCGCCCCATCGTTCTGGCTGTCCTCGCCCTGCTGTTCATCAAAATCCTGTCCGAGATATAGAAAAAAGGAATCCCCCGGAGGGATTCCTTTTTTGTCTGTTATCAGGTTTCCTGTCTGTCCGGCCCCGGCCGGCGGTGCCGCCCGGCGGGAACGGAAATTTCTATGCCCGTCAGAATCTTGATGACCCAGAGGAAGAACAGCAGCACCAGCAGCGGAATCACGCAGGACGTGACAATCATCACAGCCAGCAGCTCCACATAGTTGTTCAGAATGTCGGAAGCCCTGTCCGACAGGCTCGAAGCCGTCTCCGAAATCCGGGACATGATGGAGGCAATGAGCCCCTCGTCCCCTTTTGCGCCGCTCAGATCCGCCGTCTCCTCGTTGAACTGCTCCGTGGTGCTGATCGTGCTGTTGATGGAGTCCTCGTAGGTGTCGTAAATCATGTCCGAAACCCGGACGCTCAGCGGAATCGTAATATACAGTGCCAGGCCGATAATCAGCAGCCTGACGGCCAGGGGCTTCATCTTCTTCGGGTTGGCGAACAGCCCGATGATCAGAATCAGGCAGGCCAGCGGAATCAGAATCTTGAATACGCCCGCGCCGATAATGGTCACCAGATATTTCTCTGCATACAGCACGCAGAGAATCAGCAGAAAGTATTCCGTGAAATCCGCCAGCTTCTCCGCAATCGGCGTGGCCGTATCCCCGGGAATGGCCGATACGCCGGCAGAGGCCAGCGTGGAGGTGGCCGTCAGCTTCAGCACGGTATCCACCTTGTTGTCAATGGATGTGATGGTATTGGCGTGATAGCTCTGGTTGGAAGCCTTTCCGCTGACAAATACAACGGAAATCAGCGCCAGCAGCACCAGCAGCACCGCCACCAGGATTTTTTTCAGACTGTATTCCATACCCGCTCCTTTCTCAGCCCGCCGCATATTCCAGCGTGTAGCCCTCTCCGGCCAGCAGGCTGTTCACAAAATTTCCGATCACCAGCTTGGCATTCTCCTGCGCCTTCGGCAGAAGGCCCCTGGCAAGTGCCTTTTCCCTGGCATTGTTTTCCAGCTCCACCAGGGAAGTATTGAAGTCTTCCACGGAGACGGGATTCCCCAGTCCCTGCCTTTCCGAATGCAGCTCGAAGCTCTCCGGGTCAATCGTCACGTTCTGAATCTCCGCTTCCGGCAAAGTCACCGTAATCTTCTTTGCCTGTTCGTCCATGCTGACCTGCAGTTTGCCGAAGTCGATGCCCGCCGTGACCGTGCCGTCGTAGCTGGCCAGATAGCTGGACTCCGTAAACTTCAGGTCGATATCCGTCTTAAACAGCTTCTTGATGCTCGAGAAGCTGACGATTTCCGTGAAGTAATATTCTTCCGTGGTCAGGAAGCCCAGATCCCGCAGCCCGTCCCGGACGATTTCGGGGCTGATCTTCTTCTCCACTTCCACCATTTTTTCCACTTCCCGGATGACGACTTCCGCCGTGGGCCGGGGCGTGACCTGGACGGGTGCGGGGATTTCTCCACTGCGCAGCCCGAAAACCGCCACCCCTGCTGCCGCCGCAATCACCAGGAGAATCAGCACCAGATATATTTTTTCTTTTTTCGTTTTCATCTCTAACCTCCGGCATAGTCCGTTCTTTCCTTATTCTGGTTCTATTTTATCACTTTTCTGCCCGGAAATCATGAAAGGAGTATGAATTCCGCGCCGGATTCCAGCCATTTCGGGGAGAACTTCTGTCTGTCACATTTTGTAAGCATCTTGTAATAACTTGCTCTGTATGATATAATACTCTGACTTTGTAACAGATTGCTTCCGGGAGGGTATTCTATTGAAAAAGTACACTGCATATAAAACCGTCCAGCTGATTCTCTTCCTGCTGCTGACTGCTGCGGCGATTCTCCTGATTTTCGTCCGCACCGGCGTTTACCGCCAGGTCGCAGCGGATGCGAACACGCGCATTCTCTGCATGGTTCTGTGGGCGGTTCTCGGGTTAAGCTTCCTTTTCATTTTCCTGGATTTTTCCTATTTCTTCAATTACCGGAAGGACTACCGGGAAATGGAATATGCGCTGCATTCCGATCCGGAATCCGGCATTGCCAACCGCTTCACCTGTGATATGCTGATCAACCAGTATCTTGACAGACCTCTGCCGCCCCATCTCGGAATTATCAGCTTTGATCTTTCCAACATCCGGGAAATCAATGAGCTTTACGGGCACCTCCGCGGAAATCAGGCAATTATGGACTTCTCCTCCATTCTCCGTCTGGCGTCCCAGGATCTGTGCTTTATCGGCAGAAACGGCGGCAACCGTTTCCTGGCCGTATTCGAGAACTCCAATCCCGAGGCCATGCAGAAAATGCTGGACCGGGTGGAGCAGAAAATTGCCGCCAACAACAAAGACATGGACAATACCCAGCTGTCTTATTCCTGGGGCACGGCCTGCAGCGATGATGACGCAGCCCTCGCTTCCGACATTACCCAGCTCATTGCTCTTTCCGTATCCCGTATTTCCGAACACGGATAAATCCCCGCCACGGAGGCTGAAGATTGGCAGACCTTGACTTCAACTACATAGCGAAACTGGTCGAATTTGCCAGAGCCGGCGACAGCGATGCCTTCGCCGAGCTCTATGCCGCAACGTATCAGAAGCAGTACGCCTTCTCCCGCTCCTATCTGCGAAATGACGATCTCGCACAGGACGCGCTGCAGGAGACGTACATCACTGCGCTCAAATATCTGAATACGCTGAACGATCCCAAGCTCTTCATCTCCTGGCTGAATCAGATCAACTTCCGGACCTGCTACAAGCTCTCTGCCAGGCAGGCCCGCTACGATGCGGAGACCGCCGCCTTTGAAGCCGGTGCGGCCGAAGCGGAAGCTCCCGAGCCCACCCCGGAGGAACACGCCGTCAGCGCTGACCGGAAGGATTTCATACTGCAGCAGGTCATGGCGCTGCCCTATTCCGAGTCCCAGGTCATCTTCATGCACTACTTCCGCGAGATGAAGCTGGATGCCATCGCCGACATGCTGGAAATGAGCCGCAGCACGGTCAAGCGATGTCTGGCCTCGGGGAAAAAGCGGCTCCGGGAAATGCTTGCAAAGGAAGGAGGAATGAAGCCTTGACGGAACCTGAAGTAAAAACCGTACCCGAACTCAGCGAGGAGATGGCCCAGACGCTGCTGCAGAATGTCTTTGACGCCTGCGACCGGACCCCGAACACGATCCCTCTCTCCAAGCTCGCCTCCTACAGCGAGTACCGCCGGGAAAAGTATTCCCTGCAGAAGGGAATTCTGCTCCTGGTTCTCGCCCTGTTCCTGGCAATCCCGTTCTGCTTTCTTCTCCCCCGTTTCCGCGTCACGGACATTACGGACGAAGGCGCTCCCGTTCCCCGCTATGCCATCACGGTGGACAGCCGCTTCCCCCTCCGTCGGATCACGGCTGAGCTGAACGGGCACAGCATCCCCGTCTATGAAACCGGAGACCGCCAGTTCGCCGTAGAGCCTGCAGCCAACGGCACGCTGACCGTTACGGTGACCAACCGGAATCACCAGTATCAGACGGTTTCCCTCGAAGTCGCCGGCATCGACGGCGAACCTCCGGAGCTGACCGGGGACGAAAGAGTGAACGATTTCCTCTATCTCTATCTGGAAGATGACGGCTCCGGCATTGATTACGGTGCCGCCTATGCCAGGACCGTGAGCGGTACGGTCATCTCCCCTGCCAAAACCGGAGAGGGCTATATTGCCTTCCCGTATCCGAAAGAATCCGTCAGCATCTTCGTGCCGGACAGGCGGGGGAATATTCTCCATCTCGTCGTCACCCTGGCCTGAAAGCAGCATCATTATCCATCAAACAGAGGAAAGAGGGGCTTCCATGAATCATCGTTCCGAAGAAGAAAAGCGCAGTTATTCTCTGCAGGCGGATGTCTTGCCCAATCAGAACCTAGCACTCATCATGCTGTTCATCATTTCGGTCCTTGCCGTCTGCATGATTCTGACGGAGCTGGGCATTTTCCGCGTGGGCTCACGCCAGATGCTCTCCGGCGGTGCGGTGGCAGTTGTCCTGCTGATTGTGCCGCAGTTCTTCCGCTTCGGCAATCTGATGGCCCGGCCGTCGGTCAAGTATGTCATGGTTGCCTGCATCACTGTTGTCATGCTCGTCATTACGACCACGCTGATGTTTCATACCACCATGTGCCTCATCATCCCGATGCTGACCTCCACATTCTATAAAGATCCGAAGATCGCCTGGTTTTCCGTGTTCTGCAGCGTGTTTATCACGATTCTCTCCCCGATCATCAGCTTTGTCGACGGGATCTGGGACTCGCTCTTTCTGCAGGTCCTCCTGCAGTTCTGCGGCTATGACTCCGCCCCGGCGGTGACGCCCTTCTTCACGCTCTCCGAGTCCGTCTCCCAGATTATGCTCTATCTTGTTCTGCCCCGGGTCCTGATCGTCCTGGTCATCGGCATCGGCACCATCCGCATTGCCCAGGGCAATAAAAAAGGTCTGGAGGACCGGATGGAGCTGGTCCGGACCAACGAGCAGATTCTCTCCATGCAGCAGGATACGCTGGAGTGTCTGGCCAACATTATCGAGCAGCGGGACGGCAATACCGGCGCACACGTCCAGAATACCCGGGAGTACATGCAGGCCTTTACCGACTATCTTCTGAAGTCCGGAACCGGCAATCTCACGCCGGAGCTGGCGGATCGGATCGTGGAAGCCTCTGTTCTCCACGATATCGGCAAGGTGTCCGTTTCCGACCTGATTCTCAACAAGCCCGGCCGGCTGAGCGAAGAGGAATTCGAAATCATGAAGACCCACTGTCTGGAGGGCGACAAGCTCATCAGCAAGGCCTTTGCCGACAACCCGGACCGGCTCTTTGTCCAGACGGCCCATGAAATCGTGGCCTTCCACCATGAAAAGGTGGACGGCTCCGGCTATCCCTACGGTCTTTACCGTGACGAGATCCCTCTGGCCGCCCGCATGATGGCCATTGTGGACGCTTTCGATGCCATCACCTCCGTCCGTGTATACAAAGACGCCTTGAGTGCGGAAGAGGCCCTTGCCATTCTGCGTCAGGATTCCGGCTCGCATTTTGACGGAACCCTGGTGGAAGCCTTTATCGCCTCACTGGGGCGCTGATCATTCCGGCATAGCCGGATACCAGGTCTTATTATCTGTTGAGTTTTAATCCGAGGGAGAACAGCAATGAATGATTACCGTGCGGCAGAAAAGAAAAGCAGGAGAACTTCAAAAACCGTGGATTTTTCCCGGTTTTTGGGAGCTTTCACAGCAAGCACTACAGATTCCGTACGGCGGGACGCTCAGGGCAGACTGATTGTTCCGCTGTATTCCCGGTTTTTCTCTTCGATTTCCGAAAACGTAATGTGCTCAAACGTGATGCTGAAGGAATTTATGGAAGAAATCGAGGCCTCGCTCAACGTATATTCCACAGACGAACGGGTTCTTCTCACGGTGTATGAATCCTCCGATTCCGCTGACGACGAAACCCGGGAGAGCGTTCTTGTCGGCTTCAAAAAATACGCCGCGCAGTATCTGAAAAGGAAGACGGCCATGCTCCATCGCAGCTTCCTCTCTTTTCTGCTGCTCGCTCTTTTCGGCGTACTGATTGAATTTCTCAACTACAACGTATTTGCGGGGATCCTGTCCGAATGGGTCTGCAACCTGATCGATATTTCCGCCACGGTTTTAATCTGGCAGTTCGTGGCATATCTGGCTTTTGATTTTTCGCAGGCACTGAAAGATATTCAGCGGCTCAAGCAGATTCTGCAGATCGAATACGTCTTCCGGCACTGGGAATAAAGTCTTCCCGGCATTCACCCCAGTCAACCGCCGCAGTGACAACAGAATAGTTCAGCGAGGAGCAGCCGCTCCTCGCTGTTTTATGCATATTCGTTGTTTTCGATGGTTAGTTCCAATGCAGACAGCACTTCACGGCCCGATGCCAGCCGGAGACGAGTTCTTCCCGGCGGCTTTCTTCCATCCTGGGCTCAAATACTCTGTTCACAGCCCAGTTGGCCTTGATGTCATCGGTATTGACCCAGTAACCGACAGCAAGCCCCGCAAGATAGGCGGCGCCCAATGCCGTGGTTTCAATGCAGCTGGGGCGGTAAACCTTGCTGTCCATGATATCGGATTGAAACTGCATAAGGAAGTTGTTGGCGCAGGCGCCGCCGTCCACCTTGAGTTCAGTGATCGGAATACCGGAATCGCTTTCCATCGCACGGACAATATCCAGTGCCTGGTACGCCATGGACTCCAGAGTTGCTCTGACAAGGTGTGCTCTGCCGAAACCGCGGGTAATGCCCAGAACTGCACCTCTTGCGTGCTGGTTCCAGTAAGGAGCACCCAGACCGGTGAATGCCGGAACCACATAGGCACCGGCCGTATCCGGTACGGATTCGGCATATTTCTGGCTCTCAGCCGCATCATTGAGTACATTCAATTCGTCCCGAAGCCACTGGATTGCTGCCCCCGAGACAAAAACAGAGCCCTCAAGAGCATACTCCACATGATCTTCATAACCCACGGCAATGGTTGTGACAAGGCCATTGCGAGACTTGACGATATTCGTTCCGGTGTTCATCAGGAGAAAGCCGCCGGTTCCATAGGTGTTCTTCATTTCTCCGGGACGGAAGCAGCATTGGCCGAAAAGGGCGCACTGCTGATCCCCTGCCGCACCGGCAATGGGAATTTCCCCGCCGAACAGGGAAGGATCGCTGTTCCCGTATACTCCGCTGGAAGCTTTGACTTCCGGGAGAACGGAAGCGGGAATATTGAGAAGGGCAAGCAGTTCCTTATCCCACTTGAGCTCCCGAATATTATAAATCATGGTCCGGCTGGCATTGGTATAATCCGTAACGTGGACCTTGCCGCCGGTAAGCTTCCAGATGAGCCAGGTATCAATGGTACCGAACAGGAGCTTCCCTTCCTCGGCTTTTTCTCTGGCCCCGGACACGTTGTCGAGAAGCCACCGGATTTTGGATCCGGAAAAATAGGCATCGGGTACGAGGCCTGTTTTTTCACGGATGATATCTCCGTATCCGTCCTTTACGATTTCGTCAATCATGTCCGAAGTGCGGCGGCACTGCCAGACGATGGCATTGTAGACGGGCTTTCCGGTTTCTTTATCCCAGAGGACCGTTGTTTCGCGCTGATTGGTAATACCGATGGCAGCAATATCTTTTGCTGTCACATTCAGCTTTTCCATGGCCGCACGGGCCACTTCCAGAACGGTATCCCAGATTTCCATTGCATCATGCTCTACCCAGCCGGGTTGCGGATAATACTGGGTAAATTCCTTCTGCGCGACCGCGCAGATATTCCCGGCTTTATCAAAGAGAATACACCGGGAACTGGTGGTTCCCTGGTCGAGAGACATAATATATTGCATAGAATTCCCCCTTTGTTTCAATAGTATATTTTCAATCAAGACGTGTTACAGAAATACAATGTCAGCTGTATTCCGGAGAAGGCCACTGCTTCTCAGCAATGGCCTCCCCGCTAATTGAGTATAAGTATAAGTGTGAGCTTAAACAGCTATCAGGATATTGCAGTATGCATGATACCGCTCAGAACGTATATGCTCGAAACGACAAGAGCACCGACCCAGTTCTTGCCCGTCAACTTGTAGAAGTTGCGCAGGAAGTACGGAGCAAGGAACAGCTGCCAGATGCAGAAGCAGATGCACAGGCAGATAAGCCAGTAGAATGCGCCCCATACAACTGCGCCGGTGAGCACCAGTGCGCCGTACTCAATGAGCCACATTAGGCCACAGCCGAGAATATTGCCGAGACCGCAGATAAAGAGGTTCTTCTTTTCACTCATGCCCTCAACGCGATTGGCACCATTGGTCATAACAGAGTTGATGAGGTAGAAAGCGAAGAAGACAGGCCAATACTGGAAGAACGGCCAAAGTTTCTCCACGTTGAAGGTCTTTATGGCCGGGGTCCAGAAGCGGAAGTCAGTATTAAATGCCCACTTGCAGAACCAAACGATGGCATAGGTCAGACCAATGATGGTTGCAGCAAGGCCGAGAGACTTCCAGAATTCTTTCCAGGTAATCTTCCAGCCAATCATCTCGTCGCTGCGAATGCCGGCGGCCTTGTCCTTCTTGTAATTTGTGAAGAACCAAATGAAGCTGAAGACAGCACTCAGTAGCGTCCATACCATAATGCCATTCATAGTCGTTGCGCTGAACAGATGCGTGCCTTCAAAAGGAGCGAACAACCCCTGTGTAATATAGACGGCTATCACTGCAAAGATAAAGGATGCAGCGCCGCAGATGGCCCAACCAATCCAGAACTTTTTCTTGCGGTCTCCTTCGAGAGCCGGAATTTTCGGGCCTTCCTCGCCGCGCAAAGAAGCGAAGCAGGGAATTGAAAGCAGGAAATCACAGAAAGGAATGAGCAGGGAGAACAGCGCGACCATGGCAACACCGTTAATGCATTCCTTGAGCAGGAAGGTCTGATTCCATCCGCCGAGTTTTGTATTGACCTTAAAGCACTCAGTAAAGAAATCAACGACGATTTTCGTGCAGCGCACGCTGAAGTGGATCAGCGGGTGCGTAATCAAAGGCTGATAAAATACTCTCAGGTTGTGATCATCAATGCTTCCATAGAACTTGCCGTTCTCAACAGAGGTGACGCTGGGATCAACACTGTTCGCGAGGGAAAGCGCCTCTGCCGAGTTGCCAAGGAGATTTGCCGTTCCGACACTTGTCATGTTGCCGGTTTCTTCAAGCCTGCCGTACAGGATACCGAGATTGCAGTGAACAGCATCCCAGTCGGTAATAGTGCTCGGGTTGACACCGGTGGGCAAAGCGGCGGATATCTTATTCACTGCATCAGCAGCAGCCTGCTCCGCCTCGGTGATTTCCTCGCCGCCGTCAGAGTCGGGAGCCTTTGCCGCTTCAATGGCTTCGTTGTACTTTGCACCGTAATACATAACGGTCGAGCAGGCGTTTCCGCCGCCCATAGAGTGACCCATAACGCCGACACGCGAGGTATCAACATACTCAAGCGCACCGCTCGTTACATAATCGACCAGACTTACCATACCCATACCGACAGACGAAATGCCTGGGTCCGCGTCTAACTCACGGCTGGAAAGGCCATGGTTGTATGCATCCATGGCGATTACCATGATGCCGCGGCGTGAGAGCTCAATGGATGCGGCGTCCTGCACCTCCGCAGAATTCAGGAATCCATGGCTAGTTACAACGCAGGGAACTTTGTTTGCCGCAGAGGCATTCTTGGGGATAAAAGCAAGTGCATGCATGTACTGATGGCCTTCCGTCGGAAGGTAGATGTCCTTGACTTGGACTTTCCCCCAGTTGGTCTGGAGCAGCATGGCAAAAATGCTGCACAAAAGGATGACCACCAATGCAATTGACAAACGCTTTTTGTACTTGGGTTGCATTTTCTTTTTTCTTCCTTTCATAAAAATTTTGTGCATTTTGACGGGCATGATACAATTATCCCATCATTTTCTTTCTCAAAATAACTGTTTTTCACAAGAATGTCATTATTCAGCTTTGTTTCGCTTTATGCTATTTTTGTCTGATATTTTTGACATATATGGAATATTTGACATTCGGATTTGACAAAAAAATAACTTGCACGAAAACAAGATTCGAAAATTATGCATATTGTACAAGAACGGGGAACCGTACAAAAAGCATAAGAAAAAAGCAAGACGAGTCTGTCCTGCTTTTACCGGTAATTATATTGTCTGAAAACCGTAGGCGTCACACCTTCAAATCGTTTGAAGATCTGGATAAAATGGCTGATATCCATGTATCCCACTTCGGCTGCAATCTGCGAAACCGAAAGGTCAGAATCCCGGAGGAGTTTTTTGGAACGCTCAATTTTCCTTCTGTTCAGATAGTTTATAAAGCTTTCCCCCACTTCCCGGCTGAACAGCCGGGAAAAATAGCTGGGGCTCAGATGACACAAGTCGGACATATCCTTCATGGTAATATGTTCATTGGGATGGTCGTCCATATAAGCAATGGCGGGATACAGCGGGCTGTCTTTCTTTACCGCCGCTGTGCTTTCCCGGCGACTTTCCTGCTGCCCGGCGACCGGTTCCTGAAGCTCCCGGATTTCTCCGCCTTCCCTGCCTGTACTGAGAATCCATTCATAAACCTGCCTGTCATTTTTGCTTTTAATCTCTCTGTCTACAATATATTCAACAACAGAATGAATCAGATCGGCAATCTCCACAATGCGCTGATATTCCATCTCCGGAAGCTGATGATACTTCTCCAGAAGATCAGATCGGGTAGTCTCCGTTTCCGCCTGAAAGGAGCTGATTTCGCTGACGAGACGCTGTACCTGCTCTGTTTCACCGTTGGCAATCCGCACTTCCCCGAACATCACTGAACCGAGATATCTGTCTCCAACCATGACCGGCACTGCAACGTCCACAATCCCGCAATGACAAAGATATATATAAGGCCGTTCCAGACGCACGGCTTCCAGCCCGGCCAGGGCATCGCATTTATAGCAGCGTTTCCTTGATACCGGATTTTCCCGAATGATGCTGCAGAAATCCGTACGCCTGCTGTGTTTGGTGATAGGCGTCCCCTTATAGTCAACCGTGATAATGGCTGTGCCCGTCAGCGCCGCTATCTGGTCCTGGACCTTTTCCCATAACGGTATATCCAGCAGGCTCTTCAAATCAATATCGGTTCTGTTCAAAGCCGCACCTCTTCACATAATGATGTGTTCAGATCCTGTGCTGTCACGAAAATGTTTTATTTTCACGTGAAATCATTCCATTTGGAATGATTTGATTATAAAAAAAGAGAATGCAGATGTCAACTCTGCATTTCTGTATGTATCCCTGTCGCTTGCGTTGCTTTGAAGGATGGTGTATGATGCCGTTAATCAGTATCTTGTTATTCAGGGGATTTTTTATGACAGACGAAAAGAATAGTCGTTACGTTCCGCTGATTCAGGCCATTATCAAGCATTCTCTCATTGTCAGCAGCGGATTGAATGATATTGTGCAGCTGCGTGAAGGTATCGAAATCACAATGCAGGAATGGCTGGTTGTGGAGGCCGTAGTTGAGCAGCGGAATGAATTCAACAGCATGGTCGAGATTTCCCGAAGAACCGGTATTCCCGCCAGTTCCTTTTTCCGGTTCGTCAGCCGCCTTCAGAAGCTTGGCCTTGTGGAGAAATATCATATCCAGGGAAATAAGAAAAGCATTGTATTGCGCCCCAGCGAGCTTGCTCTGGAGTTATATAATGAGCGAACGAATGCCACAAGGAATGAAATCTGGGGAGAATTTGAGGCGGCCTTGGATCAGTTCAGCGACAGTGAAATCGCAGAATTTACCGACGCTTTCAAAAAGCTGACGGACAAGCTGCCGTCCGCGCGTTATTCTCAGGAATTCGAATTGGTAAAGGTGTAATCTCCCGCAAAACCGGTGAAATGCTCTCGCCGGTTCGGTTGACCGACAGCAAAAAATGTGATATGGAAAGCGCAATCCGCAGGGCTCATTTTTTATCAGGTTTCAGACCGGGCCTGCCCGGCTGCAGGCGGAGGCCGTAAAGGCGCGAAAACACCCCGACTGTCAGAATCATCTGCAGCCGGGGCTTAAATTTCAATTTTCAATTTTTTTATTCCTTTTCAGATTTATAAAAAGAACCCTGCTCGCAGCATCTGCTCCGAACAGGGCCCTAACAGATCTTGGCCTTCATAACTGCCATCCTTTCTGAATTGTGATATCTATGTAAAATGGAGGATGTCCTTTGTCACGTAATACGCAGCAGCGAGGGTTTTGTTACAGCCGCCGCCCGGAATACCGCCCGGAATTGATCTTTCTTCCGCAGGCAGACATCATGTTCCGCCCCGCGGAACACATCATTCCCTTCTCTCCGGCCTGTGTGCGAAGAAAATCGTTTTCGGATTGAAGGACATAATCCGATTCCAGTCATTCTGTAATGCCTCGTTCTCTTCATATGCCTCAAGATACTCTGCCGGTTCCAGATCTCCAACGAAACAGGACCCGTCATCCAGAATCAGCGAGATGCTGTCTTCGCTATGGCTGGGAGTACGAATGATTTCTCCGAATATTCCTATTGAAGATAAAAAATGTCTGCTTTCCTCACATGAAATAACCGTTGCATCAGATTCGCTTATTCTGCTGTAAGGCAGCCCGTCTTTTTCAAAGATTTTATCTGAAAAATGCACCGCTTCTTTCTGAAAATCCACCAGAAGCAGTTCTGTCCCTTGCGCAAGCAGTTGTCCGACCAGGCCCATATGATCCGGATGATAATGTGTGGCAAGCACATACCTGATATCCGTCATCCTGATGCCTGCATTTTTTATCGCCTTGTAAAAGGCAGGCAGCGTCCCTGCATAGTCAGTGTCTATCAGCAGCCCGCTTTTATCACCCCAAATGAAAAATGTATTCGTATTGCCATACTTCAATCTGATCATATCATAATCTCTGCAAAATCATATTTTCGTTATCTGTATCAATTATATCACAGAAAGATTAAAGGAGATGCAAAAAACGCATCTCCTTTTTATTGTGTTGTTCCGGTTATTATCTTGCCTGCCAGATGCCGGTACCGGGATCATAGATAAGCGTCTTTCCGCATCCGGTGCAATGATACCAGGATACGCCGCCGCTTGTGTGAACTGTGAATTCCAGTTTGCCGCCGCACAGGAAGCAGATATCGCCTCCCTCATATGCTCCGCCGGCAACCTGCGCAAGCTCTTCCTCGGTCAGATCCGCAAGCTTTGCTTTCAGGGCTTTCACTTCTTCTTTGAGTACGTTCAGTTCTTCTGCTGTTTTCATGTCAATTATCTCCTTTTTGTATTTTTGTTTTGTTTTATCTCTTACACTGCGAAATCCGTCAATCAAAGTAAAGAATTCCGTGGAATGCGTGCCTATGGCAATGAGGGCAGTCGTAATAAAGGTCGTTAAGATAATCGCCAAGCCAGTTCGTCTGATAACGGCATTCTTCGCAGCGCATCACGGTTTTGACCGAACCTGGGGCCTCTGCACCTGCAATTACTTCCTCTTCCTGCTGATCCGTCAGTTCCAATTCATTTATCGGCTTTTCATGCATTTCCATTTCATGTCTCCTCCTTATGTATCATTCTGTTTTGTGATTCCGTTATGTCACATAATACGCACGGGAAGACAAAATGCTACACTTGCATCCCCTCCGCCTCTGCCGGGCCCTGCGGAGCTTTCGGGCGACAATATGCCGCGCCCTACTCGCCCTCCGGGTCTTTTCATTGCCGTATCCCGTTACCTTCTAATCGAGCAGGCCGTCTTTGCTTAACTGTGCAAAAATCAGCCGATCTACCGGAGAGATGATATCTGCATCCGCCGTTGTCAGCCAGCGTATTTCTTCAATTTCATTGTCCGCCTTGATTTCCCCGGTAAAATCAGCCATATAGCAGGTCATCTGAACGATGATTCCTTCCGATTTTCCATGCGCCTGTGCGCTGAATACACCGTACCGCTTTGCTGTCTCCGGAAGAATATTTACAGACAGCTCTTCTCTCACTTCGCGGATCAGCGTCTCAATATCTGACTCAGCACCTTCGCGCTTTCCCCCGGGAAGATACCAGGCGTCCTTCCCTCTTGAGCGGGTGCTGAGGACCTTCCCGTCCTTCAGATACAGATATGCAATTTTATCAATCATTGTTCCGCATCCTTTGCATTCTTATTTTTAGTTATTATACAAACGGATCCCGGAATTGGCAATAATTCTCCGTTCTCGTTCGATTGACAGACAAGGCAAGATGTGATATGGGCCGAAAAGTTCAGCGAGGAGCAGAAGCTCCTCGCGATTTTTCTGAAAAAATATTCAAAATGTAAACTGGCAGTTTACCAAAAATCGGAAACAACCCTGTTATAATAAGCCTGCACCCGGAAACTGAGAAAAAGTAAACTCGAGTTTACCAATTTCAAATACCGGAGTGCTATAATAAAAACAGCCCTCATGAGAGGGCGGGCGTACCGAACGGGGCGGAGTCAGCACACTTCCCGAAAGGGGGTGAAGCCATGCCGATTACATTGACGTTTCATGTATTTCATTGCACGATTACGATATGTGTAAAAAGCAACTTCCGCCACTCGGCAAAGTGACGGAAGCTAATTCATAATCTTACGTAACTTGGCTGTACCGTCCCGGTACGCCTTTCTGTCTGCAATTATACAGGCAGCTTCTGCCTTTGTCAATGGTTTACCGACGCCCTGTCTGCAGGCAACATCATTTGCCCGCCAGGGCAAACCTCATGTACGAGGTGCACATCATGTTCTGCAGCGCGGAACACATCATTTGCCGAAGGCAAACATCATTCCCTGCTCCGTCCCCTGTACCCCCTGTAAGGCTTCTGATTTATTTGTTTCTTAAGCTTGGCTTATTCAGTTCTTCTCTTTTCCGTCTTTCTTCGATAATGGTACCTCTGTCTGTCTGCTTACGGCGTCGCATGTAATCGGTTTCTGTACGGCAGCCTTCAGCTTCAATGCCGCCGGAGACCTGAAAGAGTTCATCATCGGTCAGCTCTGCAAGCTTCGCGTTCATGGCTTTCACTTCCTCTTTGAGGGCGTTGAGTTCTTCTTTGGATTTCATGTTTATAATCTCCTTTATGTTATAGTGATATAGTACTGATTACATATACGCTTTTCAAGGGGAAATGTTGCAGACGCGATTCCGCCGCTCGGTTCAGTTGACAAACAAGGAAAAATGTGATACGGCGCGAAAAGTTCAGCGAGGAGC
>JAZLHH010000013.1:0-23914 GCA_045616745.1 Candidatus Limivicinus sp.
ATAGTTGGTGTTTTTAACGGTGAGGGTCCACCTGTTCCCATTCCGAACACAGAAGTTAAGCTCACCAGTGCCGAAAATACTTGTCTGGCGACGGACCGGGAAGATAGGTCAATGCCAACACAAGCCCCGATGATTTCATCGGGGCTTTATCTTATATAATATCTTATTACATATAAACAGGTAAAAGAATACGCCATGAACGTCTGTTCATGGCGTTTCTGCATATGGCAGTTTATTTTTTGTTTTTGGCTGCGTAGGAAAACATCCAGATGACGATGGCAACCAGCGCCAGAATAATGACAATCCCCAGGATAACGTCAAAAAACCCGCCGACTAAATGAAAGGCGCCTTTGATGACAGCGCTGATCAGAGAAATAATTCCGATGGCGAGGAGCAGGCAGACGGCAATCACTATGATTTTTGTGTAATTCTTCATGTTATTTCTTCTCCTAATTTATTCAGTACTTCCTGAAAATATTCTGGAAGGGGTGCTTCGATGACAATCTGCTGATCGGTTGTCGGATGGATGAATTTCAGTTTTCCGGCGTGGAGGCATTGCCCCTCCAGGCCTTTTTCCGGAGATGGGGCGCCATAGGTGAAGTCTCCGAGCAGGGGGTGACCGATGGAAGCCATGTGCACGCGAATCTGGTGTGTCCTTCCGGTTTCCAGGCAGCATTCCACGTGGGTATATCCCCGATATCTGGCGATAACGCGCCAGTTGGTTGCTGCGTTCCTGGGATTGATACCGGAGATGGCCATCTTCTTGCGGTCCTTCGGGTTTCTTCCAATCGGCTTTTCGATTCTTCCGCTGTCTTCTCTGAGAGAACCGCGTACAATGGCCTGGTACTCCCGGCTCAGAGAACGGTCAGCCAGCTGCGCGGAAAGCTTCTGATGCGCAGCATCGTTTTTGGCTGCGATAATCAGACCGGAGGTATCCTTGTCGATCCGGTGGACAATCCCGGGGCGTTTCTCTCCCCCGATTCCGGAGAGAGAATCTCCGCAGTGATAAAGCAGAGCGTTGACCAGTGTTCCGTCTTCATGTCCCGGGGCAGGGTGGACGACCAGACCTCGCGGCTTGTTTACAACGATAAGGTCATTATCTTCATACATAATTTCCAGGGGGATTTCCTGCGGAACAGGAATCGGCTCTTTCGGGTCCGGGACGGTGACACAGATTCTGTCTCCGGCCGAGACGGGGCAGTTCTTCTTCGCAGGCTTATCATTGACAAGTACCTGCCCGTTCTCGCAGAGGGCCTGTACAGCACTCCGGGACATGCCCTCCATAATATGCGCAAGGAGAGCATCGATTCGCTCTCCTCTCTCCTCTGCGATAAATATCTTATTTGAACTCATTCAGAATTGATTCCAGATCGAAATCATCATAGGGATTTTCCTCTTTTGCAGGAGCTTCCTTCACCGGCTTGGGAACGGAAACGGGCTCGCGGTACTCTTCATACGCTATCGGCGCAGGACGCTGCGGCTGTCGGACTTCCTTTGCGGTTTCCGCAGCAACGGCTCTTTCCCACTCGGCAAAAGGATCGGAAGAATCCACCGCCGGCTTCTGTACCGGTGCAGGCTTTCTGGCCGGAGCGGCAGTACGGGGGGCTTCTGCTTTCTTCTTGTCGGCTTCCCGACGGGCAAAGAAGGCTTCAAACTCCGCATCTTCCTCTGCGGCGCTTCTTCTCGGCTTTTCTGCAGGAACCGTCCTTGCTGCCGGTTTGGCGGCAGGCTTCGAGGTCTTTGGAGAAGCGGACTTCTGAACATAGGCAGCTTCCTTCTGCTTTTTCACCGGTCTGCGGACAGGCTCTTCCTCTTCGTCTTCGTCGTCCTCATCCTCATCGTCTTCCTCATAACGGGAAGCCTTCAGCTTATCCAGGAAGGATACGCGCTCAGCCTTGCGGCCTCTGCGCGGCATTTCTTCTTCCTCCTCATCCTCATCGTCTTCCTCTTCGTCGTAATCGTCATACTGATAAGAAGATCTCTTCCTGAAGAGCGGCTGACGGACAGGGCGGTCTTCCTCTTCTTCGTCCTCCTCGTCATATTCGTCGGCGTCCGGTTCCGGTTCCTTCTCACCGCCGAACAGAATATACAGGATAAAGGCGATACAGCCCAGAGAAATAAAGATATCGGCAACGTTGAAAACGGCAAAGTTGAACAGATCCACCCGGAACATATCCAGAACATAGCCGTAGAGAACCCGGTCCAGGCAGTTGGAAAGTCCGCCTGCCGTAACCAGAACCATGCACCAGCGACCGAACTTGCCGGAAATGAAGTTGGTAGCAAGCGCAATGATTACGAGAAGCGTAAAGATGACGGTCAGAAGGATGAACCAGATTCTTGCACCGCCTCCGGCAAGGAAACTGAATGCGGCGCCGTCGTTCTGAACGCGGACAAGACTGACAACACCGGGAATCAGCTCCTTGACGGGTGTAAAGTCATTTATGTTTTTCCCGACCCAAAGTTTGACAACCTGGTCGAAAATAATAACCAGAATTCCAACAATGGTATACAGCATCAGTTAACCCCCTATAACGGATTTACATCTCGGGCAGAGACCGGACTCGGCATCTGCCTCTTTGCTGATTGCCCAGCAGCGCGGGCACTTGACACCTTCAGCGCGGGTAACCGAAATCTCATCACTGTCGTCATCGCGGATGAGACACTCGGAAACGATGAACAGCTCCTCCAGATTCATGGAACGGAGTTCCTCGTCCTTCACATTCAGGGAAACGGAAGCCTCCAGCGGCTTTCCGATCAGCTTGTCGGAGCGTGCCTGCTCCAGAGCGTTGTTGACGTCGTCACGGAGAGAGATCAGGCGGTCCCACTTCTCCAGGGAAGCGGCGTCGAGAGCATACTCCGTGAATTCGCTGTTCATTTCGTTGAGGATAACATTCCGGACGTCATCGCTGCTCTTATGCGGCATCGAAAGCCAGATTTCGTCACAGGTAAAGGCAAGGATCGGAGCAAACAGCTTCGTCATGGTGTCCAGAACCATCCAGAGAGCAGTCTGTGCGCTGCGGCGCTTCAACCCGGTTTTCGCTTCGCAGTAAAGACGATCCTTGATGATATCCAGATAGAAGCTGGAAAGTTCCACAACGCAGAAATCATTGATGGCGTGGGAAATGACGTGATATTCAAAGTTGTCGTAGGCTTCGGCACATTTTGCAGTGAGCGCATTCAGCTTGCTGATGGCCCAGCGGTCCAGCTCCAGCATCTCCGCAGGGGAAACACAGTCGGTATTGGGGTCAAAGTCGCTCAGATTGCCCAGGCAGTATCTTGCGGTATTGCGGAATTTCAGATAGTTCTGGCTGAGCTGCTTGAAAATCTCCTTGGAGCAGCGGACGTCTACATGGTAGTCGGAAGAACCGGCCCAGAGGCGTACCAGATCAGCACCGAACTCGGCGATGAGCTCTGCGGGGTCCACGCCGTTGCCGAGAGACTTGTGCATGGCTTTTCCTTCTCCGTCTACCGTCCAGCCGTGAGTGATGCAGGTCCTGTAGGGAGCACCCTTGCCGAGTGCGCCTACCGCTACGAGCAGGGAGCTCTGGAACCAGCCGCGGTACTGGTCACCGCCTTCAAAATAGATATCGGAAGGCCAGAAGCCCTGGTCGCGCTGCATGGCAGCAAAGTGCGTGGAGCCGGAGTCAAACCAGCCGTCCAATGTGTCGGTTTCCTTGGTGAAATGAATGCCGCCGCAGTGCGGGCAGACAAAAGCTTCAGGAAGGAGTTCTTCTGCAGACAGATCAAACCAGGCGTTGCTGCCCTTTTCCTCGAAAACGGAAGCGACGCTTTCAATGGTTTCTTCCGTGCATACGGGCTTGTGGCAGTCTTCGCAGTAAAATACGGGAATCGGGAGACCCCAGCGGCGCTGACGGGAGATGCACCAGTCTGCGCGTTCGCGGATCATGGCGGACATTCTGTCCTTGCCCCATTCGGGGAACCAGCGGACGTCCTCGCAGGCAGCGACGGCATCCTCCTTGAAGGAGTCAACAGAGCAGAACCACTGCGGGGTGGCGCGGAAGATAATCGGGCTCTTGCAGCGCCAGCAGTGGGGATAGCTGTGGATAATTTCTTCCGAAGCGAAGAGGAATCCGCTTTCCTTCAGATCATTCAGGATGACGGGATTGGATTCGTCCGTCTTCAGCCCGGCGTATTTGCCGGCGTAATCGGTATGGCGGCCCTGATCGTCAACAGGAACCACCATGTCCATTCCGTAACGGAGGCAGGTCTGATAGTCGTCCGCGCCGAAGCCGGGAGCAGTGTGGACACAGCCGGTACCGGAATCCATGGTGACATAGTCCGCCAGAAGGAGGCGGGAGGTCTTGTCCAGGAACGGATGCTTTGCCAGCATGTTCTCAAAGAAGGAACCGGAGTGGGACTCCAGAATCTCATAGCTGTCAAAACCGCCGACGGTCATAACCTTGGAGGTCAGAGGCTCGGCCATGATATAAATTTCTCCGTTGGGGGCCTTGACGAGAGCGTACTGCTCGTCAGGATGGAGCGCGATGGCCAGGTTGCCGGGAAGGGTCCAGATGGTGGTCGTCCAGATAACGAAGAAGAGCTTTTCGTGATCGATGTGGGAAAGCTTGCCCAGATCGTCATGCATCGGGAATTTGACATACACGGTGGTGCAGGGGTCATCCTGATATTCAATCTCCGCTTCGGCAAGGGCGGTCTCGTCCTTTGCACACCAGTAGACCGGCTTCAGGCCCTTGTAGATGTGCCCGTTCCGATACATTTTCCCGAAGACACGGATTTCATCGGCTTCAAAGCCTTTGTCCATCGTTTTGTAAGGATGTTCCCAGTCTCCGATGACACCGAGGCGGCGGAACCCGTCACGCTGGATGTTGATGTATTTTTCCGCGTATGCCTGGCATGCGCTGCGGAAATCGGCAACGGACATTGCCTTGTGATTCAGCTTCTGCTCTTTAATGATGGCAGATTCAATGGGCATGCCGTGGTTGTCCCAGCCGGGGATATAGGGCGTCCAGTAGCCGCGCATCGCATAGGAGCGGACGATAAAATCCTTGATGGATTTATTCAGGGCATGCCCCATGTGGATGGCGCCGTTGGAAAACGGAGGGCCGTCATGGAGAGAGAAGCGGGGCTTGCCGTCATTCTTCTTCAAAAGTTCGCCGTAGAGATCCATGTCATTCCAGCGTGCCAGCATTTCGGGCTCACGCTTGGGCAGACCGGCTCTCATGGGGAAATCAGTCTGCGGTAAATTCAAAGTTGCATTGTAATCCTGTGCCATATCGGAACTCCTTCATATACATGAAAAAGGGCGCCTGCTGCGCCCTTTGCTAATTTACTTAGATTTTAAAGGGCTGTGTGCTGTCTCCTTCGCTTTCTCCGGAGAAAACAGCATTCAGATCAGCGTAAAGGTCCATCTTCGGGGTCGGTTCGGGCTGCCGTCTGGCTACGGAAGCTTCGATGCTGCGGACAGCTTCTTCGATGTCAGCGGTTTCTCTGGCGAATCTGGCCTCATATTCGGCAGCGGGAGCCTTGGGAGCCGCCTTGACGGGGGCTTCTGCGACAGGTGCCGGGGCAGGGGCCGGTTCGGTTCTGATGCCGACCTCGCTGGAGATGGATTCAATATTCTTCAGCTGTGCATTGCACATGGCGCGCATGCCTTCCAGGAACTTGGAAGTAACCGCCTTGGCACTGGCCAGACGCTTTTCTTCAATCGCCGTCTGTTCCGTGATAGCGCCCAGCTTGTCATGCACTTCCTTGTCCGCATCGGAAATCATCTGGGCTGCGCGTTCCTTTGCTTCGGATTCAATCTGCGTTGCCAGCTTCTGTGCGGAGAGAAGGGTCTGATTCAGAGCGTTTTCATTGCTGCGATACTCTTCGATTTTATCGACAAGGACCTTCATTTTGCTCTTGAGGACAGCAGTTTCCTTCTGGGCACTCGTCAGATCATCGGCAATCTGTTCCAGGAATTCATCGACCTCGGCCATATCGTAGCCGCCGAGCTTCGACTTTTCAAAAGTTTTCTCTCGAATATCCTGCGCGGTAATCATAGTTTATACTTCCTTTCAATAATCTTCCTGCCCGTCCTGCTCATTCTGCAGGCTCTGGGCATCGAGCAGATCCACATTTTCCGGGGTAATGAAATAGGTTTTCGCGGAGACAGGGGTAATCTTGGCATTCATGGCAAAACAGATGCCGGAGATGAAATCCAGGAGACGGCGGGCCGTTTCCGTGGGGATGCCCTCCAGCGCCATGACAAGACTGCGGCCCTGAGATATATAACCGACCAGATCGCCGGCATCATCAAAGGTTTTCGGATTGAAGAGCACGACCTGCTGCTCGGAACCGCCGCTGCGCTGCTTTCTTGCGGGGCGGGATGCCCGGGGGGCCTGCTGCTCCTGATACAGGGGCTGGGGCTGAGCCGGACGCTTCTGCTCGCCTAAATTCCCGAAGATACTGCCGCCGGCACCCTGCGTCTTGCTCTGGGCCCTGTTCTGGGCAGGGCGACGCGGCTGCTTTGCCGGTTCGGGAGCATCCCGGTAATCGTCCGCGAATGCGGCTTCAAATTCTGCCTGCTGTGCGCTGACCTCTTCCCGGGAACCGGCACGCGGCTGGCTGGGGATAAACGACTCGTCAGCGTCCTCATAAAAATCGTCATCATCGTCGTCATAGGGACGGGTGAGACGTTTGAATTCATCCATTAAACCCATTAGGGGGATTCCTCCGGGTGAGAATAATTGCGGGGACCAAAAATACCGGAGCCAACGCGGACCATATTGGAACCGCAGGAAACGGCTTCGGAATAATCTCCGGACATGCCCATTGATAAAAGAGCCATAGAGATATTATCGTATTTTTTGGTACTGATGTCAACGAAAATATTGCGCATTTCCTCGAAATACGGCCGATTCCCGGCAGGATCGGAACAGACGGGAGGAATTGCCATCAGTCCCTCTACGCGAATCGCTTTCAGCGCTGCCGCATGCGCCACGGCGCCGGGAATTTCTTCCGGGGCGAACCCGGATTTGGAGGGCTCCCGGCCGATGTTGACTTCCAGAAGAACAGACTGCACCAGACCCTTTTTCTGCGCCTCTGCACTGATGGCGTCCAGGAGCTCGAGAGAATCCACACTCTGAATCAGAGACACAAGACCGACCACGTTTTTCACCTTGTTCTTCTGCAGATGCCCGATAAAGTGGAGCTCCGCACCCTCGTAGGCATTCTGCGCATGCTTCTGCAGCATCTCCTGAACCCGATTCTCTCCGCAGACCCGGACCCCGGCGGAAATCGCCGCCTGCACCCGGGTGCAGTCATTCATCTTGGTGGCAGCGCAGAGTGTGACATCCGGCCCGATTTCCGAGAGAATTCTCTTTACATTTTCGCAAATCACAGTATCCGTCATAATTAATCATAGTATAGCACAGATTCCGTCAAAATTCAAAACCGGGAAAAGGGAAATGCCCCGGTCGGGAATTGACATGGCGCAGGGCGAGTGATAATTTTAACATGAAGAAATACAACGGAACAGTCGAGGAAAAACCATGAAGAAAAAGACGCTGACAACCTGGGAAGCAGCCTGCATCATTACCGGTTACGGAATCGGAGGCGGTATCCTTTCCATGCCGTACCTTGCCGAGAGAATCGGTTTTGTCAATGCGCTGCTGGTGCTGGTGCTGGCCTTCGCGGCAAGCTATGTTCTTCACCTGATGATTGCGGATCTGGCCCTGAAAACGGAGGGCGGCGGCCAGATTATCTCCTGCCTGAGCCGTTTTCTGTTCCGCGGAAAGTGGAAGCAGGTGCTCACGGTTTCGTTCTTCGCCCTGATGCTGGCCATTCTCTGCACCAATCTGACCGGATACATCTCCGGTGCGGAGGAGATTATCGTGTCTCTGCTCCATGTATCCCCGATGGTCGGGAAGCTGATTTTCTATGTGGCGGCCGCTTCCGTGGTGCTGTTCGGCCTGAAGGCTGTCGGTGTTTCGGAAAAGATTGCCATGATTTTCATCTTCGGCATTGTGGGGATCCTGGCGGCGGCTTCCCTGATTGTCGGGAAGAACCGGGTTCCGATGTTCCGGCCGGATGCCGTCGGCTGTCTTGCCTATTACGGCATGGCCATGTTTTCCCTGGCCGCGTTCTTCTCCGTTCCCCAGGCGGTAGAAGGTCTGGAAGGAGATAAAAAGAAGATTCGAAAGGCGATTTTCCTCGGCTTTCTGAATAATTTTGTCATTATTGTCGTGATAGTGTTCTGCGCTCTGCTGGCGTCCTCCGAAGTGACGGAGGTAGGAATCGTCGGCTGGTCCAGCGGCATCGGCATGTGGGCGGAAGTGGCCGGAGGTCTGTTCACGCTCCTTGCCATGCTCACGACTTACTGGTCTCTGTCCCTGGCACTGGCAGATATCGTGGAAGAGACGACCCATCTCGGGAAGAAGCTCTCCTGGCTGATTGCAACGCTGCCCTCGCTGATTCTCGCCCTGTTCAATATGGGCGGGTTCATGGAATTCATGCGCCTGGCGGGCGGGCTCATCTCCATCGTCATCGCGCTGATGATTATCCCGGCGTTTATCCATGCCCGGAATGACGTCCCCGGCTCTGTTCTGAAGAACAGCGGCAGCTTTGTCTGCGGTGTGATCATTGCCGCCTACATTCTGATGGCTGTGGGCAATGTGGTTCCGGTATAAATGAAGACCCTTTTTTACAACGGCAGAATCCATACGATGGTTTCAGAGGAAGACACCGTCGACTGGATGACGGTTTCCGACGGGAAAATCTGTGAAACCGGCAGAGGCGTCCCGGAAGCCCGGAGCGATTCCGCGGTGGATCTCCGCGGGAAGCATGTGTATCCCTGCCTGATCGACTGCCATACGCATCTGCTTCTGACCGTGGCCGTTATGGCCACCGGCTTCTCCGCCTGCGAAATCCGGACGGAAGGGATTGTCCCCGACACCGTCGAGGGCGTAGGCGAGCGCATCCGCGCGTATGCGGCACAGCAGAAGCCCGGCGCAGTGATTGCCGTGAACAACTATATCATGACGGCGATGGACGAACGCCGCATGCCTAGCCGGGAAGAGCTGGACAGATGGACAGGCGGCCGGGCGGCCGTTGTCTACAATATCGACGGGCATTCCACCTCCCTCTCCACGAAAATGCTGGAAATGGTGGGAATTTCTCCGGAGGGCCACAGCGGCATTTTGCAGGGCGAGGAGAACGAAAGAACCCAGGGCCGTCTGATGGACGCCGTCGGCAAGGCGGTCACGCTCCCTGTGCTGGCAAAGGGAATCGCCGCATTTCAGAATTACTGCGCGGATCACGGCATCGGAACGGTGGCCGCGCTGGAGGGAAACGGGGACAGCCCCAAGGACGGGACGACGAAGCTGATCATTCATCTGGCCCGGCACTTTGACGTCGGCGTGCGGCTTTATCTGCAGTATACGGATCCGGCAAGAGTTGCCCCCTATGCCGGAATCATGAAGCATCTGCGGGTCGGCGGCTGCGGCGACTGGGAAATGGACGGCTCGGTAGGCTCGCATTCCGCGGCGTTCCGCCTGCCCTTTTCCGATACCGGCGAAACCGCACCCTGCTATTTTTCCCAGGAAAAGGCGGATGCAACGGTCAGAACCTTTGCGGAGAAAGGATATCAGATCGCGTCGCATGCCATCGGCGATCTGGCCATCGAGCGGCTTCTCACGGCTCTGAACCGGAGCGGGAGCACCGCATTCCACCGGGTGGAGCACTGCGAATTCTGCAGTGAAGCCTCCCTGGAGGAGCTGAAGAAGGGGAACTACGCCGCGGTGATGCAGCCCGGCTACGCCTGGATCGACAAAAGATATCTGCATACCTATGAAGCGCATCTGCCCGAAAGCATCCGCAGCGGCATGAAGCTGAAGAGCCTGTACGATGCCGGCGTCTGCGTCTGCGGTTCCTCGGACAGCCCGGTGCAGGATATGGATCCGTTCCTCCAGATGCTGGGCATGACCTGCTTCTATAACCCGGAAGAATCCATCACGCCCTACGAGGCCATGTGCACCTATACGAAGAATGCCGCCCGGGCGCTTCTGGAGGAGGGCGAGCGAGGAACGCTGGAACCCGGGAAAGCGGCGGATTTCTTTACCGCCGAAGAGGACTTTTTCCGTCTGCCGCCGGAGAAAACCGTGGAATTTCGCCCGCTGGAAACCTATTACGGCGGAAAGCCCGTGAAGCGGAAAAAGGGCACGGCTGCAGAGCTGGCAGGGATGCTGCTGAAGAAGCCCCGGAAGATCTGACCCCGGTGCTTCCTTGAAAAACCAGCCCCGATATGGTATATTGGCTCGGCAGCATCGGGCGGACACTTTGGATTTGAGGTTCATTTATGGAAGGAAACGAAAAACCGCGCAATCACTCCGGGCATTACCGGAACCGCAGGAGGCCCTCCTCCGGAAAACCGCAGAACGGCGGAAAAGGGGAGCCGCATCCGAATTTTGACACCTGCGCAAAGCTGGAGATGGCGGTGGAGGAAAAGAATACGGAATATGCCATTGCCTCGGCAGCCGGCGTCGCCTGGAATAAATACGCCTGGTTCGGAGAGAAGGAAGCGGCCATGGAGCCGGGCTCTCCGGAGTATGAGGAAGTCTGCGAAAAGGCGGACGAATGGTTTACCGAGTTCGACCGGCTGCTGCAGCGGCTGAAAGCAGTTCTCGGCTTCGCCGTGGATGCGACCTTCGCCCTTCCGGAGCTGGAAGAGGTCATGCACCGGAACGGCTATGAAATCGTCAACGGCATCTGGAAAAAGAATAAACAGTAAACAGTAAAATACGAAAGAGGACGTCATCCGATGTCCTCTTTCGTTTCATATATCCGGATATTTTCGGAACCAGGTCATCTGCCGCTTGGCGTAGCGCCGGGAAGACATTTTAATCAGTTCCTTTGCCTCTTCCATCGTCATCTCTCCCCGGAGAGCGGCGGCCACTTCCTTGTAGCCGATTGCCTGCATGGCCGTGGCCGTGGCGGGAACGCGCTCCAGCAGCGAGGAAACCTCCGCCTCCAGCCCCCGGGCGAACATCGCATCGACCCGGCGGTCGATCCGCCGGTAGAGAGCCTCCCGGTCCGTCATGCCCAGAACGTGCACCTCTGCCTCGTACCGGGGCGGCAGCTCCCGGGTTTTCCGGTCGTGTTCGGTAATGGTTTCCCCTGTGAGGAGATAGACTTCAAAGGCGCGGACGATCCGCTTCCGGTCGGCAGGAGCCAGCCTGGCGGCACGCTCCGGATCGAATGCGGAAAGCCGGCGGAGCATTTCCTCGCCGCCGAGTGCGTCGTATTCAGCGGTGAGCTCCGCCCGGAGCTGCCCGCTCTGCTGACTGTCGCCGAAGTCCCTGCCGGACAGAAGAGAGTCAATATACAGCCCTGTTCCGCCGGTAATAACGGGAATCTTCCCCCGGGAGAGGATGTCTTCGCAGCAGGCCGCCGCGTCGTTCACGTAAGCGGCTACGGAGTAGTCCTCCGTCGGGTCCACGATATCAATCATGTGGTGCCGGACCGCGGACTGCTCCTCCGCCGTGGCTTTGGCCGTCCCGATGTCCATGCCCCGGTAGATCTGCATGGAGTCGGCGGATACGATCTCACCGTTTCTCTGCAGCGCCAGTTCAATGCCGAATGCCGTCTTTCCGCTGGCCGTAGGTCCGGCAACCACGATCACAGTGCTCATAGAATTCTCTTGAACAGCCTGTCCAGATCCCTGCGGGTAACGGTTACGGCAATGGGTCTGCCGTGGGGGCAGTACCGGATTTCCCCGGCAAGAACGGCAGATACCAGCTTCTGCAGCTCCGGATCCTCCGTGTCCCAGCCGGCCTTGATGGCCGCCTTGCAGGCCACGGTGTGGAAGATCTCATCCAGCGTCTCCGAAGGGTCGAATCTGGCGCCGCGGCCGAGCTTTTCGAGAATCTCCTCCAGGGCGGCCCGGGCTTCTCCGGGGTCCATGCCGGCGGGCACTGCCCGGATGACAAACTCGCTCCGGCCGTAGGGCTCAATCTCAAATCCGGCGTCGGAAAGAAGCTCTCCGTTCATTTCCAGCGTCTCCGCCTCCGCCTCGGAAAGGGACACGGTAACCGGCGAGAGCAGAAGCTGGGAGGTGATTTCGCCCTTCTTTGCCTGCAGCCGGTCAAAAAGGATCCGTTCATGGGCAGCATGTTTGTCGATGAGCAAAATTTCTCCATTATGCTCAATCACTATGTATGTCTTAAATACTTGACACAAAATGTTGTGGTGCTCAAAAACCGGAGTTTCAACATTTTGAACAGGTTTTTCCACATTTTTCTCTACAGGGGTCGAAAACCCCTCTTTTTCCGCGGAAATCCCGGGCTTTTGTACATTTTGAACAAAAGATTCTTCGACCTTCCCGGGGTGCATCTCCAGACGGGTCTGGGTATAGGAAGGCGGGCTCTGCCGGAGCTCGTCCGGCGATGCTTCCGGCTCCGGCGCCGCTTCCCGGCGGGTGCTGCTGCGGGCAAGCAGGTCCTCGGATTCCAGCGCCATTCTGCAGGCGGCATAGACAAAGTCGAAAACGGCCTTCTCTCCGGCAAAGCGGACTTCCGTTTTCGCCGGGTGGACGTTCACGTCAACGCTGTTGAAGGGCAGCTCCAGATACAGCACGCAGGCAGGGAAGCGACCCACCAGCATGGTGTTGGCATAGGCCTGCTCCAGTGCGGTCTGCAGCAGCCGGGAGCGGACGAACCGCCCGTTGACGAAGAAGAACTGCTTTGCCCGGTTCCCCCGGCATTCCGCCGGGGAGGAAATGAAGCCATATAGCTGCATTCCGTTCAGGGAAGAGTTGCAGCGGAGCATGGCGGCGGCGTCTTCTCTCCCCAGAAGGGAGTAGATGCAGGAGTCCGTTCTCCCGTCACCGGGGGAGAAGAACTCTTCCGTGCCGTCCCGGGTAAAGCGGACGGAGACGTCCGGCCGGGCGAGGGCACAGTTCAGCGCGGCGGCAAGGCAGGCAGAGGCTTCGGAGCGCTCCGACTTCAGAAACTTCAGCCGGGCGGGGGTGTTGTAGAACAGATCGGATACCGTAACGGAAGTTCCCTTGGGGCAGCCGCAAGCTGTCATGTCGTCCAGCTCTCCGGCTGTGAGATCCACCCGGACCCCCTCCGGGGCAGAAGCTTCCCGGGTGAGAATCCGCATGCGGGAAACGGAAGAAATGGCAGCCAGCGCCTCGCCGCGGAACCCCAGCGTGGCAATGGCGGCAAGCCCGGACTCATCCTGCAGCTTGCTGGTGGCATGGCGGATAAATGCGATGCCGGCGTCCTCCGGACGCATGCCGCAGCCGTCATCACTGACGCGGATCATCGTGAGCCCGCCGTTCCGGATTTCCACGGCCACGTTGTGCGCCCCCGCATCAAAGGAATTTTCCATCAGCTCCTTGATGACAGAAGCCGGCCGTTCCACGACTTCCCCGGCGGCAATCAGATCTGCCACGTGCTGGGGAAGAATGTTGATTGTAGGCAAGTGCAAGCCCCCCTGCTGTATCGTTGATTCTGAAAAAGATTATATAATACAAACCCGGCAGGTGCAAAAGTATTTTTTCCGGGAAATCCTGCCGCTCCCGGCCGGTTTCTGTTTCAAAAACGGAAATTCTGTGATAAACTTGATAAGTTATGAGAAATGTAATTGCGATTGAAGAAATACAGCGGCAGCTTCAGATCTGCCGCGAACTCTCCGCCGCTGTTCCGGCGGGAGCCCTGGCGATGGTGGACACCTACGGCTGTCAGCAGAATGAAGCGGACAGCGAGAAGATCCGGGGCTATCTTGCGGAAATGGGTTACGGCTTCACGGCGGACGAATTTGAAGCCGATGTCATCGTGGTCAACACCTGCGCCGTCCGGGAGCACGCCGAAATGCGGGCGCTGGGAAATGTAGGCGCGCTGAACCATACCAAAAAGGCAAAGCCCGGCCAGATCATTGCGGTCTGCGGCTGCATGGTCCAGCAGCCCCACATGTCGGAAAAGATAAAGAAGAGCTATCCCATTGTGGATCTGGTCTTCGGTCCTCACGACCTGTGGCGTTTCCCGGAGCTGCTGAAGAAGCATCTGGACAGCAGAAAGCGTGTCTTTGCCACGGAGCCGAATGAGGGCGCGGTGGCGGAGGGGATTCCCCTGCGGCGGGACGGGACCTGCAAGGCCTGGCTTTCCATTATGTACGGCTGCAACAACTTCTGCTCCTACTGCATTGTGCCCTATGTCCGGGGCCGGGAGCGGAGCCGGGAGCCGGAGCAGATTGTGGAAGAGGCCCGGCAGCTGGTGGAGAGCGGATATAAAGACATCACCCTCCTGGGCCAGAATGTGAATTCCTACGGGAAGGACCTGTCCCGGGAAGTGGACTTCGCCGACCTGATCCGCATGATCAATGCCGTTCCGGGAGAGTTTGTGATCCGATTTATGACGTCCCACCCCAAGGATGCCACGGAAAAGCTGTTCCGGGCCATGGCGGAGTGCGAAAAGTGTGCGCATCAGCTGCATCTGCCAGTGCAGAGCGGGAATGACAGAATCCTGAAGGCGATGAACCGGCACTACACCCGGGAGAAGTATCTGGAAAAGGTGAAGCTGGCAAGGCAGTACATGCCGGATCTGGTCCTCACCACGGATATCATCGTGGGCTTCCCCGGCGAGACGGAGGAAGAATTTGCCGATACCCTCTCCCTGTGCGAGGAGGTCCGCTACGATGCGATGTTCACCTTCATCTACTCCAGGCGGGAAGGCACGCCGGCGGCGAAGATGGAAGACCCTTACACCCGGGAGGACAAGCAGAAGCACTTTGATGCGCTGACGGAGCTGGCCAACCGGATTTCCGGCGAGAAGCACGCAGAATATATCGGAACCGTGCAGCGTGTCCTGGTGGACGGTTCCACCGGGAAGGATGAGTACAATCTCTCCTCCCGCACCAACGGCGGCCGCCTGGTCCACCTGAAGGGAGACCCGGCGCTGATCGGCCGCTTTATCAATGTAACCATTACGGAAGGAAATACGTGGGCTTTATATGGAACTCACACCGATGAAAAGGCAATACCTTGAAATCAAGGAACAGTATCGGGACTGCCTCCTGTTTTTCCGGCTGGGTGATTTTTATGAGATGTTCTACGAGGACGCCGTCACGGCATCCCGGGTTCTGGATCTGGCCCTGACGACCCGGGACCGGAATGTGGAAGACCCGGAAGAGCGAACCCCGATGTGCGGCATCCCCTATCATGCAGCGGAAACGTACATTGCCCGGCTGATTGCCAGGGGCTTCAAGGTGGCCATCTGCGAGCAGATGGAGGACCCGGCCCTGGCCAAGGGCCTGGTGAAGCGGGATGTCATCCGGATTATTACCCCCGGAACGGTGACGGAAAGCTCCATGCTGGAAGAGAACCGGAGCACCTACATCTGCGCTGCGGCCGGAAACGGCGTCGCCTTCTGCGACGTCTCCACAGGCGAGTTCTGCTGTGCCCTGTTTTCGGAGGATCCCCAGGTGCACATGATCAACGAGATGGCCCGCTTCTCCCCCCGGGAGGCCATTCTTCAGGGAGAACTGCCGGAAGCGGAGCAGTTTCTGCGGGAAAAGCTGGATGCCCTGATTGAATATGCCCCGGCATCTGCCCCGGAGGTCAGGAGAAGCGAGGAGCGCTTCGGGATTCCGGCCCCCACGCCGGCGGTGGACCTGCTTCTGGAGTATATTGCCAATACCCAGAAGTTTGACATTTCCCACATCAACACGCTCAATGACTTCACGGTCAGAGCGTACATGGAGCTGGACTATACCACCCGGAGAAATCTGGAGCTGACGGAATCTCTCCGTACGGGAGAGAAGAAGGGCTCCCTCCTCTGGGTTCTGGATAAAACGAAGACGGCCATGGGCTCCCGCATGCTCCGCGCCCGGGTGGAGCGCCCGCTGCTGTCACCTGTGGAAATCAAGCGGCGGCTTGCTGCCGTCTCGGAGCTGGCGGAAAGCAATGTGACCCGGGGCGAGCTGGGCATGCTGCTGAAGAACATCAGCGATCTGCAGCGGCTGGTCGGGCGCTGTGTCTACGGCACGGCCGGCGGAAAGGACCTGCGAACCCTGGCGGACTGCGCGGCCGTATTGCCGGAGATTCAGCAGCAGGTTTCCCGGTTCCGCTGTGCGGAGCTGCGGGAGATTGCCGCCATGGATCTTCTGGCGGATCTCCGCGCCCGCATTGACCAGGCCATTGACGACAATCCCCCCTATTCAGTGCGGGAGGGCGGCATCATCCGCCCGGGCTACGATGCAGAGCTGGACAGTCTCCGGAACATCCGGGACAACGGTGCGGAGATGATCCGTGCCCTGGAAGAGCGGGAGCGTCAGCGTACCGGCATCAGAAAGCTGAAGGTGGGCTACAACCGGGTCTTCGGCTATTATATCGATGTGCCGAAGTCGGCCGGGGACCTGCCCGTGCCGGCGGAGTACATCCGGAAGCAGACCCTGGTTTCCAGTGAGAGATACTTTACCCAGGAACTGAAGGAGCTGGAAAACACGCTCCTGACTGCCCGGGAAAAGATCAATGAGAAAGAATACGAATTCTTCACGGAAATCCGCCTGGAAGTAGCGGCGAATGTGGAGCGGATTCAGTCCGTATCCGAGAAGATCGCCGGGCTGGACGTATACTGTTCCCTGGCGGAAGTGGCCGTGAGAAACGGATACACGGAGCCGGTAATCGACACCTCCGGTGTAATTACGATTACGGAAGGCCGCCACCCCGTGGTGGAGCAGACTCTGAAGGACGTGCTGTTTGTCCCCAACGACAGCTGCCTGGACTGCGGCGACAACCGGGTGGCCATCATCACCGGCCCCAACATGGCCGGCAAGTCCACCTACATGCGCCAGACGGCGCTGATCACCCTGATGGCCCAGATGGGTTCCTTTGTTCCGGCCAGATATGCCAGCATCGGCATTGTGGACCGGGTGTTTACCCGCATCGGTGCCAGTGACGACCTGGCCTCCGGCCGTTCCACCTTCATGGTGGAAATGTCGGAAATGGCAGACATTCTGAAGTATGCCACCGGCCGGTCCCTCCTGATTCTGGACGAGATCGGCAGAGGCACCTCCACCTTTGACGGCATGGCCATTGCCCGGGCCGTGCTGGAATACTGTGCAGACAGGAAAAAGCTGGGAGCCAAAACCATGTTCGCTACCCATTATCACGAACTCTCCGCCCTGGAAGGCGTCATCGGAGGCGTCACCAACTACAACATCTCCGCCAAGAAGCAGGGCGGCAGCCTGGTATTCATGCGGAAGATCATCCGGGGTGCCTGCGACGATTCCTACGGCATCGAGGTGGCGAAGCTGGCAGGGCTCCCCGCCTATGTTCTGAAGAAGGCCGGCGAGTTCCTGGCGGAGTATGAAGAAGGCCCGCAGTCT
The DNA here is from genome assembly GCA_045616745.1 of Candidatus Limivicinus sp. Classification (GTDB taxonomy): domain Bacteria; phylum Bacillota; class Clostridia; order Oscillospirales; family Oscillospiraceae; genus Limivicinus. The sequence continues at coordinate 17,350 of JAZLHH010000013.1, forward strand.
GCCGCATCCCCGACCCGGGAAGATGACCGGCAGTTCAGTCTGCAGGACCTGAAACTGGACAGCGTCCGCCGGATCATTGAATCGACGGACATGAACACCATGACGCCGATGGCGGCGATGAATCTGTTATATGAACTTCAGGAAACCCTTAAAAACGGATAACGAATTTCCCGGCCGAATGCTGCCCCGGGAACAGATCTGCGCCCTGCTGTGGCTGGCGGTGCATATCATACTGCTCCCCTGGCTGGTCATGACGCTCCCCGGGCTCCGGAATCTGGACGCCGCATGGCAGAACTTCCTCTGCTACGCCGCGGGTGCGCTGGCCATGATTCTCCTGTGCCGGAACTTCCTCCGCACCGACTTCGACAGACTGTGTGACGCATTCCCCCTGGTTATCCATACCGTTCTCCGCTGCTATCTCATCATGTTCGGTCTGGATCTGCTGCTCTCGGCAGCGATTTCCCTGCTGATGAGCTTCGGCGTGGAGCCGGAGATTGTCAATCAGAACAACGATGCCATTACGGCCATGAATGAAACCGGGCACGGCGTTACTGCGGCAATGGCAATATACCTCGCGCCGATTCTGGAAGAAGTCATCTTCCGCGGCGCCGTCTTCGGCGGTCTCCGGCGGAAGAACCGGATTCTCGCCTATGCTGCCGGCATTCTTCTCTTCGGCGTTTACCACGTCTGGCCCTATGCCATAGCCGATCCCACATACTGGATCTATATTCTGCAGTACGTCCCGGTCAGCTTCCTGCTGTGCTTCTGCTATGAAAAAACCGGCTGTATCTGGGCGAATATTCTTTTCCATGCCAGCTGGAATGCGCTGAATCTGAAACTGCTTGATATCGCATCGGAAATGCTGTAAATTGAACATTGAACCCATTGCAAAAATCTATACGGACTTCCCCGAAAAGTTCGGGATTCCCCGGCAGGCAGGGCTGGTAACCGGCCTGCCCGGCAGGATCGTCTTCGAGGAGGAATTCCGGGTGAAGGAAGCCGTCCGGGAGCTGGACAGCTTTTCCCACATCTGGCTGATCTGGCAGTTCTCCGAAAATCTGCGGCAGGACTGGTCACCCACGGTGCGGCCGCCCCGGCTCGGCGGGAATGTCCGGGTAGGCGTATTTGCCACCCGTTCCCCCTTCCGCCCCAACCATCTGGGGCTCAGCTGCGTGGCGCTGGAAAAAGTGGATCTGGAAGATCCGGAAGGCCCCGTCCTCTACGTCCGCGGTGCGGACCTGATGAGCGGGACCCCGATTTATGATATCAAACCCTATATTCCCTATGCGGACTGCTGGCCCGAAGCGTCGGAGGGTTTTGCCCCCCCGCCGAAGGAGCATCTGGATGTGGTCTTTCTGAATGATACGGAGGCGCTCTCGCCGGCCGGTCTTGCGGAGGTTCTTGCGCTGGATCCCCGCCCCCGCTACCAGAAGGACGGCAGAGAATACAAAATGGCATTTTCCCGCTGTGAGATTTCCTTCCGCGTGGAAGGGAATACACTGTTTGTCACAGGAGTAAGCACTTGAAAAACAAACGCCTTATTTCCTTAATACTGGCTGCCGCGTGCCTGGCGGGCTGCGGCGGCGAGGCCAGCGCCGGCTTCTTCAGCAAGAAGAAGCCGGAGGTCACGCTGCCGGAGGACCTGCCGGCCAAGGTGGTGCTCAGATACCATGTGGAGGCCCCGGGAACCCGGGAAGAGCGCAGTGACGACGCCGTCATTGACTATTCCAATGTCTCGGAGGGCTACGTGATGGTGCAGTATACCGGCACCTCGGCCAATCCCCTGAAGGCGCAGGTGGAAGGTCCGGAGACCACGTATACCTACACGCTCACGCCGGATGTCTGGGCTGCCTTCCCCCTCTCCGACGGGGACGGGACCTACCGCTTCACGGTGCTGGAGGGCGTAGGCGGTTCCAAGTATGCGGTCATTCTCGGCACAGAGGCGGAGGTGAAGCTGGCGGACGAGTTTGCCCCCTTCCTCCGGCCCAATCAGTACGTGAACTATGCCGAAGCCCCCAAGTCCATGGCGGTGGCTGCCAAGCTGGCGGAGGGGAAGTCGGACACCCTGGAGATCGTCGGGGAGATTTATAATTTCGTCGTCGGGTACCTGACGTATGACAAGGAAAAGGCGGAAACCGTGAAAACCGGATATCTTCCGGACCTGGACACGGCGATCAACGAGAAAAAGGGCATCTGCTTCGACTATGCGTCTTTGATGACGGGGATGCTCCGGAGCCTGAATATCCCCTGCAAGCTGGTCGTGGGCTATGCCGGCGATGCCTATCATGCCTGGATCAGCGTCTGGTCCGAGAAGGAAGGCTGGATTGAAAAGGTGGTCTACTTTGACGGCAAGACCTGGCAGCGGATGGATCCCACCTTCGCCTCCTCAGGGGGAGACAACAGCGAATTCATCGGCAACGGCGACAATTACGTGGCAAAATATTTTTACTGAAATCAGAAACAGAGGGAACGACATGAAGAAATTTAAATTCACAAATGCGGAAGCCGGAACGCTCTGCAGGGAATTGGGATATCTTCTGCATGCCGGTATCGGAAATGCGGACGCCCTGCATAATCTGGCGGAGGATGAATCCCGCCCGGAATATAAGAAAATCCTGGAATCCATGGCAGCGCAGGCGGACGAAGGCGCCGGTCTTTCGGAGTGCTTCGCCAATGCCGGATGCTTTGAGTCCTTTATCGGGGAAATGCTGAATGTGGGCGAGCAGAGCGGCCGTACGGAAAACGCGCTGGAAGCCATCGCCGACGGCTGTGACAACCGGGCCGAGCTGGACCGGAGCGTCAAATCCGCCCTGCTGTATCCGATGCTGCTGCTCCTGATCATGCTGGCCGTAGTTGCCGTGCTCCTGATCTATGTGCTTCCGATTTTCAATGAAGTTTATTCCCAGCTGGGCAGCGGACTGACGGGTCTTGCAGGCAGCCTTCTCGGCATCGGCAAAGCCATGGGCAGGTTTTCGCCGCTCCTGATTGCCGTCTTCGGCATCATCGTGGTGTTTCTGGCCCTCTTTGCCGGCAGCGATTCCTTCCGGGAATCCGTTCTGAACCGCTGGTGGAAGGCCCGGGGCGACAGAGGCGTTGCCGGAAAGATGAACAGCGCCCGCTTTGCCCAGGCTCTCTCTATGGGCATGAGCAGCGGTCTCAGCCCGGATCTGGCCGTGCGCGAAGCCGCCAAGGTCCTGATGAATTCCGAAGCTGCGGCGGCCCGGGCCGAAGAGTGCTGCCGGCTGCTGGATGAAGGCAGCACGGTAAGCTCCGCCCTTTCCGCGGCAGGGCTTCTGCCCCCGTCTGCCTGCCGGATGCTGGAAGCCGGCGTTCGGGGCGGCAACGGGGAAACTGCCATGCTGCAGATTGCCGACCGGCTCACGAAGGAAAGCGATGCCGCGCTGGAAGAGAGCATGAGCAGGATTGAGCCCACCATGGTCATCATTACATCTCTGCTGGTCGGGATGATTCTGGTGGCGGTCATGCTTCCGCTCATCAACATCATGGCGGCCATCGGATGAGCAGCCGTCAGAAGAAAAAGGGGATCGCAGCCACGGTGCTGGAGCTGGTCATTGCGGCAGCCCTGGTTCTGATTCTCGTCATATCCATTGTCAACGTCAGTTCCGAGAGCAAAAACGAAGGCAGGATCCAGCTGGAGGACAGCGTGCGCCGGGCGGCGCTCGCCTGCTATGCGGCGGAAGGCATCTATCCGGACAGCCTTTCCTATCTCGAGGAACATTACGGACTGCAGATCGATACAGACAGATATTCGGTACACTATGATGCCTTTGCGGAAAATATCATGCCGGATATCACGGTAATCAGAAAAGGCGTATGAAGAATAACGGGAAAAACAATATTGAAACCCCGGCCAATCTGCTGATTTTCGCCATCTTTGCCTTCTGCGTTGTGGCAACGCTTCTGGCCGGCGCCGGTGCCTACCGCCGCCTGAGCATGCGGGATTCCGCCGCCTATGAGGCCAGAACCGTGACGCAGTATATCGCCACCAAGGTGAACGGCGCAGAATGCCCGGAGTATGTGAGCCTGGAAACCGTCGGGAATACGCCGGCGCTCTGTATCCGGGAGTCCGGCGGCTATGCCAGCTATGTTTACTGCTATGACGGCTGGCTCCGGGAGCTGTACATGCGCGAAGGCGCGGGAGCCTCGGAAGGTGCCGGAGACAGGCTGATGAAAATCTCTGCTGCAGAGTTCTCTCTGGAGAACGGCCTGCTCCGCTATGAACTGCAGAGCAGCTCCGGCGGGGATCTGACCGGCTGTGTCCATGTCCGGGGACAGGAGGGGAGAGCATGAAGAACAAATCCTCCCTGATGCTCATTGAGCAGGTCATCATGGGTCTGGTGTTCGCCATTGCGGCGGCCATCTGCCTGAAGGTGTTTGCCTGGTCCGATGTGCTTTCCCAGAGCGGCGACCGGCGGGATACGGCCATCCGTCAGGCGCAGACCTGTGCGGAAGTGCTGAAGAATACCCGCGGAGATTTCGCGGCGGCGGAAAAGGCCGCGGATCTGTCGGAAAACATGAATGTTACAATTATCCCTGCAGCCTCGGAGAACGGACTGCTGGGTTCCGCCACGGTCCGCGTGGCAGGGGAGAACGGAGAAGAGCTTTATTCTCTCCGGGTCTGCTGGCAGGAGGGCTGAGATGAACAGGAAAAAGAATCATGTCCTGCAGACCCCCGGCGGCAGCGCCCTGATGATTATCTTTGCGGTGCTCTGCCTGGCGGTGTTTGCCGTGCTGGCTCTCTCCGGCGCTCTGGCCGGAGACCGGCTGGGAGATGCCTCTGTGGAGAATATCTCCGCCTATTATGAAGCGGACTGCGCCGCAGAAGAGATCCTGACCGAGCTGCGGAGCGGAAGGATCCCCGCAGATGTGGAAAAGAACGGGGAGGAGTATTCCTGGTCCTGCCCGATTTCGGATACCCGGTCCCTGATCTGCCGGGTTACTGTCAGCGGAGAGGACTATGAAATCCTCCAGTGGCAGGCAAAGTACACCGGCAGCTGGTCGGCTGACGACAGCCTGGGGCTGTGGTCGGGAAACTGAAGGAGAACCGCAATGGCAGAATTGATTGATTATCTGAAGCAGTCGGTAGAGCAGAAGGCCTCGGACATCTTCATTGTCCCCGGGGCTCCGGTCTGTGCCAAGATTGACGGGGAGCTGCGCCCCCTGGATGACAGCAAGATTTTTCCGGATGCCTCTCTGGAACTGATTAGTGCCGCCTATGAGATGGCGGGCAGATCCATGGAGAAGCTGAAGCTCCGGGGCGACGACGACTTTTCCTTCGCGGTGCCCGCCTGTTCCCGGTTTCGCGTCTCCGCCTATAAACAGCGCGGCTCCTTTGCCATGGTCATCCGCGTGGTCTCCTTCGACGTGCCGGACTGGCAGGAGCGGGGGATTCCGGAGGAGGTCATGAAGCTGGCGGAGCTGAACCACGGCATGGTCCTGGTGACGGGCACGGCCGGCAGCGGCAAGTCCACCACGGAAGCCTGCATCATCGACAGAATCAACCGGACCCGGGGCTGCCATATCATCACCCTGGAGGATCCGATTGAGTACCTCCATCGGGACGTGAAGAGCATTGTGTCCCAGCGCGAGATCGCCATTGACTCCGAAGACTATCTTTCCGCCCTCCGTGCCTGCCTGCGCCAGGCTCCGGATGTCATTCAGGTGGGCGAAATGCGGGATGCGGAAACCGTCCGCGCCGCAATGACGGCCGCGGAAACAGGCCATCTCCTCATGGCAACGCTCCATACCAAGGGCGCCGTCAATTCCATTGACAGAATCATCGATACCTTCCCAGCGGAACAGCAGTATCAGGTGCGGGTGCAGCTGAGCATGGTATTGCAGACCGTTGTGTCCCAGCAGCTGCTGCCGGATGTGAACGGCGGCATGGTGGCGGCCTTCGAGATTATGCACATGAACAGCGCCATCCGGAGCATGATCCGTGACAGCAAGACCCACCAGATCAACAATGCCATCACCACCGGTGCCAACGACGGCATGCGGAGCATGGACCAGTCCATCCTGAATCTGTATAAGGACGGGAGAATCTCCCGCCAGACTGCGCTGGACTACGCCTCCGATCCGGAAACCGTCAAACGCAAGATCGGATAAGACGAAGGCAGAACTTTCGCCGCCGATGTAGCATTTTTCTTCCTGCTGCGTATAACGGTACATAGCAGAGAAAATAATCTTGAAAAGGAGCAGAGAAGATGAATCGGAAAAAGAACCGGGAAGAAAGTTTTTCCAGAGAAGACAAACAGCTCTCCGCGGAGGAGATGAACGCCGTTTCCGGCGGAACAAAGGTTGTTCCGGAAGATGATTCCAGCTGGTGGAGAACCCTTACGGATTTGTTCTTTAAGCAGAAGCCCCGGGATTGAACGGAGGCGGAGCTTGTGACGACGCGGCGACAAGCAAGCGGAGTCCATGACGACGATGGGTTGTGGCGACATGGCGGGGTGATTTCCGTTATTCCGCCCCGGATTGAAATTGGACATCCGCTTTGATGTCGTGCGCGAGGAGAATAATAAGAGAATAAAACACGCCATAA
>JAZLHH010000014.1:0-27910 GCA_045616745.1 Candidatus Limivicinus sp.
GTGCCGACCGACGGCAGCTTTACGGACTGGACCAATGCCGGGGTGCATTACTATTCCGCCTCCGCCGGCCAGGTCAACTTCCGCAGCGTGCAGAATCTGGGAACAAGGAGCCTCTTTGCCCATATGGTGATACTGAATTAAAGACTTGCCGTGATGTTCGCGAACTGCTGGCAAGGGCAAAGGATTTTGTCTTTGCATTGTTCAGCCGGAACCGACATTCCTGGGAGAGAAGCTCCCTATTACGGCAAGCGGCAGCCTGGCGGACGGATAAAAAAGCTTGGATTCTCCGTGTCTTATTGTACAATCACTTCAAAGTACCAACATAGGCGAAACGGTGTCACTGCCCAGTGCCGACCTGCTGATTATATTATTAATTTAAGCGTGAGCTTATCGGTACTGCCAAGCAAAACATCGGCTTTTGACAGTGTATTCTCAGAGCCGATGCCGACTGCCTTCATGCCGGCAGCGTGGATGGCCTCAATCCCCGCAGCAGCATCCTCTATGCCGATGCAGACAGTTGGGTCGAGCTTCAGGCCTTCTGCGGCAGCAAGGAAAATATCTGGCGCAGGCTTGGTGCTTTTCACCTTTGTTGCATCAGCAATAAAGTCAAATGCGTTCTCCAGAGCGAGCTTCCGGATAATAACCGGCGCATTCTGAGAAGCAGAGGCAAGTGCGGTCTTCATACCGCATTTGCGGCATTCCTCAAGAAACTCGCGTATTCCCGGAAGAACGTCATCCGGTGTGAGTTTCTGTAAAAGCTCCACATACCGCGCGTTTTTGACTGCAGCAAAATGGGTTTTTTCCTCGTCTGTATACTGTTTCTCGCTTCTCTCAAGGATAATGTCCAGTGAGGCCATGCGGCTTACGCCGCGAAGGCGCTCGTTTATCTGCCAGTCAAAATATATGCCTTGCTCATCAGCAAGGCTCTTCCATGCAGCATAATGGTACTCGTCGGTGGAGCATACAACGCCGTCCAGGTCAAAAATGATTCCTTTTATTCTCATATTTCTCCGTAAAATAAGCCTGAGAAAGCTCTCAGGCTTATTATTTTTATAATTGATTTTTATACTCTGCGCGGATGAAAACCGGAATCGGAGATTCCTCGGATACGATGGTCTGCGCGCCATCATATTCTCTTCCGTCAAAGTATCCGATCCACTTCCCGACAGGCAGAAAAACTTCGCGAGAGTGTGCATTTTCCTCAAGAATCGGTGCTACCAGCAACGCATCGCCCAGCATAAACTCGTCCGCGCATCTTACAGCGGTCTCATCATCATGCCAGTCATAAATGAGCGGACGCATCATGGGCATATTGTATGTGACACATTCCTTCGCTGTTTTCACGAGGTAGGGTCTGAGTCTTAAGCGGATTTCATAGAGACCTCTCATTTCGTCAATTAGTTCCGGACAGTTGTATGCCTCCGCTATATTCCACGGACTGCGCTCATTGTTCCCCTCTGCGCCCGCCATCAGTTCCCGGAACTGACCGCCGTTTGGTTCGGAGTGCCACTGCATAATCGGGCAGAAGCAGCCGAGAGCCATTGCTCTGCGGTAGAGGTCAAGACTGGGCAGTGCACCTGCAAACCCCGCTATGTCAAAGCCCCAGAATATCATTCCGGACAGAGAGGCTGAGAGGCCCGCGGTAAGAGCGCTTTTCAGTTCACAGTTCTGTGACTGCTGATCGCCGCCCCAATGAACGGGAACGGTATGCTGCGGCGTATAGCCCGCCCGGCTGAACAGCACACGGCCTGTGCCGATGAAGTCGGTATAACTCTTCGTATAATCCAGGGCATAGCGGTTTTTCCCCTGTCTGCCGTTGCTGCCGTTCGAGAAACAGATGTCCTCACGATAGATGAACTCGCCCCCATCAGTCTTGAATCCGTCCACACCGATGTCGAGGAGATAGCGGCGCTTATCAAACCATGATGTTTCTGCTTCATGATTTGTAAAATCAGGAATCATGGAGCCGGAAAACCAATGCCCGTCGGGTATGATGTACGGCTCTCCATTGGAAAGCTTCACACACAGGCCGCGTTTTTCGGCGTCTTCGCGGTCAAGGTCATTCTGGGCATTTGGTACCTCATCCGCTCCCTGCTTTTTATAGACCGGTATCTGCCACAGCACAAGATGCGAGCCGGCGGCATGAATTTTTTCGATCATTCCCTTTGGGTCGGGCCAAGGTGAACCCGTAAAGTCGAAATCCTCATATTGCAGAGCTTTCCCGTCCGCGACCGGGGTATATCTGGCGCCGTTGAAAATATAGAAGGTAGCCTCGTCGCTCCATGCCTCCACGACGATCACGTCAGAAGGCAGGCCATAGGTTTCCATCTTCTCAAGAAGCTCTTCAATATCGCTCTGTTTGTTCCAGCGGTTGGCACTGGCCCATACGCCGAACACCCAGTCAGGGGGAAGAATGGCCTTGCCGCCCAGTGCCATATATTCAGAAATAATCTCGCGCGGTGTGCCCGTGAAGAGATTCACCTCGGCGTTTTCCGGCAGAGTAATGATGATTTCTTCCCCACGGAAGTCGAAGGTTGTAGTTTCTGTTGTGTCCGCAAAGAGGCCAAAGCCGCTGTCTGTAAAGAAAAACGGTGCAGGGCAGTAGGTCTTTTCGCCTTGAAAGCAGAACTTTTCCTCTACCTCGTTGACGACTTTTTTCCCCTTGTGGTCCAGGCAGTCGTACTTCTCACCCATACCGAAAGCGGCGGAGTAAGTCAGTGCCAAACGTAAAGTATCACCGCTTCGGCAAAGTATGGCTGTTCCTTTGGGATAGGCTATTTCGCAGTATTTTGTCTTTCTGTTTATTCTTGTCATGTGGTTTATACTTCACGAAGTCGATTGACTGCGTCAGCCCTTGATTCCGCCTGCCATAATGCCGTTCTGGAAGTACTTTTGCGCAAAGCAATATATTACGATAATCGGAATCATGGAGATAAGCGCACCAGCCATCAGGACGTTGTACTCAGTGGCATACTGACCGTTCAGCGTGGACAGGGCAATGGGCAGGGTCATCTTGTTCTTATCGGAGAGCATCAAAAGCGGCCAGAGGTAATCGTTCCACGACTCCATGAATGTTGTGATGGAGAGCGTTGCGAGAGTCGGCGCACACAGCGGAAGAGCCACCTTCCGATAAACTTTGAATACCGATGCGCCGTCAATGCTTGCGGCATCGAGGTAGTCGTTCGGAATCGTCCTCATCTGCTGAACCAGCAGAAACACGGCGAACGGTCGGAATATGGACGGAAAAATCACGCTGCCGTAGGTATTGATGAGATTGAGCTTATTCATCACGACGAACAGGGGGATGATTGTGACCTGCGTGGGAATCATCATTGTTGCAAGAAAGATCTTCAGCAGGATATCCGCCGTCGGGAAACGGAGCTTTGCAAAGGCAAAGGCCGCCATAGATGCAGATATCAGCGTAATAAGAGTATAAATCACACTGATAAAAAGGCTGTTGCCTATTGTTTTCATAAACGGAAACTTGGAGAACACTTTTATATAGGCCTTCAGCGTAGGTTCTTTCGGGATCCATTCAACGGGAACAGACATCAGTGCCCCTCTCGACTTGAACGAGGTTGACAGCATCCACAGAAACGGTATCATCGCCAGAACAGCTGCAATGGCTGCGACGGTGTAATAGCTGACCGTACCAAAGCGTTTTTTATGCATCGTAGTTCACCCACCGTTTCTGTCCTCTGAGTTGGAGTACCGTACACAACATTATGATAACAAACAAAATCCATGAGAACGCCGAGGCGTAGCCCATTTCGAAGTAGCGGAAACCGTATTTGTAGATACGTTCCACCATAACCTGCGTCGCGCCGTTGGGGCCGCCGTCGGTCATAATCATGATTTGCGGGAAAAGCTGGAAAGAGTTGATAAGACTCACGACTAAAACGTAGAATATTGCCGGAGTGAGCAGCGGGAGTGTAATCTTGAAAAATCGAGTCATTGCGCCGGCGCCATCAATCTCGGCGGCCTCGTAATAGCTCTTGTTAATACCAATGATACCCGAGAGAAGAATAAGGCCGAAGAAGCCCATGTCCTTCCACACGGAGACAAGCACGATGGCGGGCATAGCCCACTTCTCATCAAGGAGCCAGCCGGGACCTTTTATACCGAAAAGGGCAAGAATGTTATTCATGGCGCCAAACTGCGGGGCAAGGATTGTCTTCCAGATCAGCGACGCCGCAACCCACGAGGTAAGTACCGGGATATAGTAAAGCACCCGGAAAACTCCCACGCCCTTTCTCTGTCTGGAGAGGAGCGTTGCAACGGCAAGCGAAACAATGAGCATCAGCGGAATATACAGCACGATATACTCCAGCGTGTTCCCGAGCACCTTCCAGAATTCATCGCTGGTGAGAATTTCCTTGTAATTGTCAAAGCCGATGTAGTGCTCTGCCATGAAACCGGGAACCATGAGTCTGTCGAGACCGTTCCAGTCGGTAAAGCTTATAAATACGGAAATCAGCATCGGAGCAAGATAGAAAATCGCAAGGCCGATAAGGCTCGGCACGAGAAATGGTGATGCGGTGAGCAGTCCGTCGTTCCCGAGGCGTCTTCCCTGTCCTTTTTTCATTTTCATGGGATACTGTAAACCTTTCCTATACCAAACAAGGGCGCATAAAGCGCCCCTGTAAGGTTTCATTTTGCTTTTTATCAGGCAAGCTTAATCTGAGCTTCGCACTCAGCCTGTGCTGCGTTGAGAGCGTCTTCAACAGAAACAGTACCTGCAGCAGCTGCAGTCAACTGCTCGTTGATGATGTCGCACATCTTTGCGTAATCTTCGATTACGGGAGGCATGACGAGGTAGTTAAGGCTGTCAAAAACAGCAGCCTTGTTCTCGGGAGGAGTAACCTCGAGGTAGGCGGAGAGAGCATCCATATCCTTGAGTGCAGGGAGATCCCAACCGTGGGCAAGACGGATGTCAGCGGAAGCCGTGCTGCCGGTAAGCCATGCAAGCCAGGTTGCAACGGCATCAGCGTTCTTGGTCTCGGGATTCATGACAACACAGTTAGAGAAGAAGTGAGTCGCCTTCTGCGTGGAGCCCGGCTCAACGATAATGTCCCAGTCAAACTCACAGTTCTCTGTGAAGGTCTGGAATGCCCAGATACCGGTGGGGATCATACCGAGTTTGCCGGACATGAACCAGTCCCAGTCACCCATAGCGCCAGCCTGTTCTGCAGTAGGCTGGACGTTGGAGACGGTGACTCTGTCAACGAGAGTCTGCATAGCCTTGAGGTTCTCTGCAAAGTTAATGGTAAATGCGGTCTTATCTTCGTTTAGAAGAGCTCCGCCGTACTGAGCAACGACCTTAAACATCTCGTTGTAAGTGATGGGCTGCCAAATGCCAAAGGTGTCATCACCGAGAGCGCGGATGGCTTCAGCTGCCTTCTGGAGGTCGTCCTGCGTCCAGTCATCGGTGGGGTATGCAACACCGGCTGCATCGAACAGATCCTTGTTGTAGATGAGGATAACATTGGAGAAGCTTTCGGGCAGACCAAACTGCTTTCCGCCGACGTTGAAGGCATTGAGCGCGGTCTCGTTGAGAGAAGCGGTGTCAGCACCGGTGATCTCGGCGAGTAAGCCCTTGTTTGCGTATGCCGCGAAGTTTTCGATGTTCAGCTCGTAGCAGTCGGGGGCAGTGCCACCAGCTACACGGGTCTGCATCTGGGTGAAGTAATCGTCGTATGCGATGGTCTCTACCTCAACCTTGATGTTGGGGTACTCAGCTTCGAAAGCAGCGACCATCTCGTCGAGAGTGCCTTCCTGGCCGCCGTTTGCGTTGAAGTTGCAGTAGGTGATGGTCACAGGCTCGGCTGCGGGCTCAGCGGCAGGTGCAGCGGGTTCAGCGGCAGGTGCGGCTGCGGGAGCTGCGGGCTGTTTGCCACAGGCCGCAAAAGCGAATACCATGACAAGCGCGAGCAGCATTGCGATGATTTTTTTCATTTTTCGTCCTCCTGACAAAAATGTTGATTTTTTCGCCCGCTTCGCATACAATAAAATTTACGAAAAGGGCGGCTTGGGGTTGCTCTTTTTTAAGCGGATTGGGCCGACTTTGTGAGAGGGAGCCCAAGTCCGCTTTTTTACGTTTTCATATTCTCCTTACAGAACCTCTTTCAATGAGCTCCAAAGGAAGAATTTCTTCCTGCTTGGGAAGCGTCGGATCCTCGATATGCTTGAGCAGCAGCTCGACGGCGCGCTGCCCTTTCAGGGAAATCTGCTGCTTCACTGTCGTGAGTCCTGGCGTAAGATATTTTGATATTTCGAGATCGTCAAACCCAATGATGGAGTAATCGTCCGGTACCCGGCATCCCGCATCATACAGGCCTTTCATGGCTCCTATAGCGAGAATGTCGGCCGCGGCGATAATGCCGGTCGCCTTTATACCGGAAGAAAGGAGCTTTTCGGCAAGAGAAATCCCGCTCTCATAGTCGATCCGATCCTCGAAGACCAGCTCATCCCGAAACGCAACATTAAACTCTTCAAGTGCCTGTTTATAACCGACAAGGCGCTTTTTCATTACACCGTTTTCCTTGAGCTGACCGGCAAAGAAGGCAATCTCCCTGTGTCCGTTCTCCAGCATATGCTTTGTGGCAAGATAGCTCCCGTAAGCATCGTCGATGCGGATATTGTGATAGTAGTGATCGTTTGTGTAGCTATCAATCAGCACAATGGGAATGTGCGTCTTTTTCATCTGTTGATAGAACTCATTGGGGTACATGCCAATGACGATGATGCCGTCAAGATTGCGCTTTTTTGCAAGAGTGAGATAGCTTTCATTGGCATCGGTGGCAGAGATAATGATATGATAATCTTTCTGGCGGGCATAATATTCAATGCTGCCGAGAGCCTCGCTGTAAAAACTGTTCTGGAACATCAGCCGCTCGCCGGGTTCTGTCTGGGGGACAACAACGCCAATGAGTTTGGAGTCTCTCATAGAAAGACTGCGGGCATTGAGATTAGGCACATAGTCGAGTTGTTCGATGGCGGAATACACGCGCTGTTTCGTTTTGCTGGAGATTGTGCGTTTACCGTTTAACACATAGGATACCGTCGCTGACGACACGCCAGCAAGGCTGGCAACGTCCTTTAATGTTGCGCGAGCCATTTTTCTTGCCCCCTTTGTTTAAGCGTTTAACCACCTTTTCCATTTCATAATAATCACAGAATTAGCCTTTGTCAATAGTTATTTCAATAGTTTCTTGACATATTTAGTTTTTCTGCTATGATTAAATCGTTAAATTGTTTAATCGGTTAAACAGTTTTTAAAACCATTAGCAGAGGATATTTGAATGGACAGATACCTTCCTACCGGAAATGAATACATCTCCCTGCCTGAAATAAAGGAAGATCGCTGTGTACTGGAGAGTGTAAGCTTTCTTCTCATGGCGCAGCGCGGTATGGTCGAGCTGCGTGGTGAAGAAGGAAAAGGTCTCGTCGAGCCTTTCGTCTCTATCGACGGCGCAGAACTTTCTCTGGAAAATATGAGCTGGCACCGTGAGCATTGGTGGATCCCTGTTGCCGAGAAACAAGTGGGTTCGGCTAATGTACGGGTAATCTGGTGTGCTCCCGTCGGGGAGCGCGGATTTGTCGTCCGCATCGAGCTCGACGGTCTTACCCCGGGGAGTGCTGCGGCGGTGGGCGTGCGCGGCATGTGGAAAGAGGCCTCTCACTGCGTTAATGAGGATAAGCGGCTTGAAGGCACCATGCACTGCTACGAAAGCAGTTGGAACAGCAGCATAATCTTTGACTATCGTATGGGCTTCCCTGCGTTTGCGTTCGCACCAATGTGCGATCGGGAGATCAGCAGCCGCTGCTGTGTCTCGTCTGACGGGATTGAATACTCCCTCATTCACAGTGCCGTTGCCTCCGCAGACGGTAAAGTGGAACTTTCCGTTTACTGGGGTTTCGGCTTCGAGGAAGTCGCCGCCGCAACCAGTGCCAAGGAGATGCTTCGCCGCGGTTGGAGAGCCGAGTACGAAAAGACTTTATCTTACCTTCAAAATCGCAAAAAAATATTTGCCAACGAGGCAATAACAAATGTTTATAATACGAATCTGTTTTTCTGTATGTTTTATTCTACCGGACTCACGCTGGACACAGAGGAACTGATTTGTGCTACTTCTCGTTCCAAACGCTATTACGTCAGTGCAGCATACTGGGACAGAGATACGCTCCTTTGGGCGTTCCCTGCGATTCTCGATGCCGATGCCGTGCTTGCAAAGAATATACTGAACTACATTTTCACCCGCCAAAGCCGAAATATCGGTGTTCATTCCCGGTACATAGACGGCACAGTGCTGGAGCCCGGCTTTGAGTTGGACGAACTTCTTGCCCCCGTCCTTGCGCTCCAAACCTATACCGAAAAAACCGGTGACGGAGCTTTCAAATCTGAGCGCTTCGTGATTGACAGCATAGAGCGAATTCTCGGTATCCTCAGCGAGATGAAGCATCCGGAGGTCAATCTGTACGAGACCTTCTTGCAACCCACGGATGACGAACGAGTCTATCCGTATCTGTCCTATGATAACATGCTTGTGTGGAAGGCAATGAACGCTCTTTCCGGGTTGTATCCTGAAAAGTATGCCCATCTTTGCGCGGAGGCCGAGAAGGTGCGAAAGGCCGTATTTGATCACTGCGTGTTCACCGATGATGCCGGCCGTCGCTACTTTGGATGGTCCGTGGATCTTACAGGACATCACGACATATATGATGAGCCGCCCGGAAGTCTCCAGCTCTTTCCATACTACGGTTTCTGCAGCTTCGACGATGAGGTGTGGCAGAACACCGTTGATATGATCCGCTCCCCTGCTTACAAATACAGCTTTTCCGGGTATCCGGTCGCAGAGATCGGTTGTCCCCACGCTCCCTATCCGTGGGTGCTGAGTATTTGCAACAGTCTTTTGTGCGGGCATAAGGAGCAGGCATTCCGTGAGCTTGAAACGCTCCGTATGGATAACGGTATTGCCTGCGAAAGCGTGGACGCTGTGAACGGCGAGTGCACTACCGGTGCCGCCTTCGCCACTTGCGCCGGTTTCCTGTGCCATGCCATCTGCTATGCATCGGAGGCGGAAAAATGAGAAATGATGTGATATTTTCCCCATGGGAAATCCGGCATATCGGGCTCAGCATCGCAGACGATTTCTGTGAGAGCGTATTCTTTTCCGGCAACGGCCGCTTCGGTGTGAGGGGCTATCTGCCGTTTGAAGATGATCTGCGTCCAGTGCAGAGAGGGCTTTACATGGCAGGCATATTCGGTGAAATCAAACCCGGCATCACGGACTTTGTCAATCTGCCCACGCCGGTTTTTGATAAGCTTATTATAGACGGTAAAGAGCAAAGC
Organism: Candidatus Limivicinus sp.; assembly: GCA_045616745.1. Classification (GTDB taxonomy): domain Bacteria; phylum Bacillota; class Clostridia; order Oscillospirales; family Oscillospiraceae; genus Limivicinus. The sequence continues at coordinate 9,353 of JAZLHH010000014.1, forward strand.
CTTTCTTCGTCTGTTGTCAGAGTTCTCGATATGAAGCGCGGCCTTTTCTCTGCAAAGTATTCCGTCGGCAGCGCGCAAATTGAATACAGCCGCTTTATGCCGTTGGACAGGCCGTCGTTCCTCGTTCAGAGAATCATAATTGATTCTCCATCTCCCGCAAAGCTCATCAGTGGAATAGAGACTGCTTCCTGCAACAGTCCCATTCCCGACGATCAAACCAAGAGTAATCCCGAGACAGCCCAGCTTGCATTGCTGGTGGGCACTTCCTACACAAACAATGCCCTGACTTGCCATTTCCGCACAGTCGGGACAAATATCGATATTGCGGAACAGCTTGCGTTCTCCCTGCCCGGCACTCCCGTCCGGGAGAGTGGCTATACATCTCTCAGTTTTGATGTCCGAGGGAAAACTGTTCTTGACAAGCTCACTGTCATTTCATCGAGCCGAGATGTTGATCCGAGGCTTGAAGAGATGCCAGATGAGTGGGACTATGATACGCTGCTGACCGAGCACGTTTCCGCCTGGGAACGGAAATGGGAAAGGTGCGACATGCTCATAGACGACCCGGAGCTTCAGACCGGTCTGCGGTACGCCATGTTTCAGCTGACTGTGAGTTGTTCACGCCTTGACCCTAGTGTCAGTATCGGTGCGCGTGGTCTTTCCCATGCAAGATACAAGGGTTGTTATTTTTGGGATACGGATCTGTTCATGTTCCCGTTCTTTCTCAAAAATGACCCTGCCGCCGCAAGAAGCCTGTGCGAATACCGCATTTGCTCTCTCCCCGCGGCGAAGGAGCATGCGAAGAAAATGAGCAACGCCGGTGCACGCTATCCGTGGATGGCGTCCTTTGATGGCAGCGAGCAATGCGAGACTTGGGACATCGGCTGCAGTGAGGTGCATATCACCGCAGACGTAGCCTACGCAATAGACAAATACTGTGAAGCCTCTGGCGACCGGATGTTCTATTTGGATCGCGCCGCTGAGGTGTTTGTGGAGACCGCCCGCTTCTGGGTGAGTCGCTACAGCTTCGACAGGGAAAAGAAAACTGCCGACCTGTTGTGGTGCAAGGGACCGGATGAGTACTGTGGGGCAACAATAAACAACCTCTACACTAACGCAATGGTGCAGCACAACCTTACTCTCGCCGTCACTGCTGCGAAGGCGTTGAAGACCGAACGTTTTGAAAAATATACTGAGCTTCGCATCACGGACGCGGAGATTGCTGATTGGGAGCTTCTGCGCTCCTGTATCAAATGGCCCCGCGATCCGGATACAGGCAGGCTCACTACTGATGAGCTGTTCCATCGCCTTGAGACTGTGGATATCGCTGAAGTGAAAAAGAGCGATGCCGCCAGTTATCATGACGTATGCTTTGACCGGCTTCAGCGCTACAAGCTCGTCAAACAGGCGGATGTTCTTTTATTGATGACGAGGCTCCCGGAACTGTTCACCGACGAAGAAAAACTGGCCGCGTGGCACGACTTTGAGCCGATCTGTCTCCACGATTCCACGCTGAGTTTTGCATCTCACGCACTGTTCGCCCTTGAAAACGGTCTCATGGAAGAGGGTCTGGCATATCTCCGCAAAGCGCTTCTTCTTGATCTGCGCGACGTCATGGGTAACACCGGCAGGGAGGGGCTCCACCTCGCCTGCATGGGAGAAGCCTGGCAGGCCGCATGCACGCTGTGAAACTGCATGCAAGGAAGAAGAAAGTGCAGGCAGATCAATCGCAAAGTCCCTCTTGGAACGGAATAACAGGACAATGAAAATCACCCCGCCGGCTCGCCATACCGAACAGGTACTATGGCGACATGGCGGGGTGAAATTCTCTGCCCGGCAGAGATGATCTCAACCGGGAATGCGGCGGTAAGCTTCCTTCTCAGATCTGATACTGCATTACATCCTCAATGGGAAATATGCTTGAAATACCGCCTGGTTTTGTTGTTGATAAACCTGCAGCAGCAGAAGCAAAGCGAACGATGCTCTTTAATTCATCGTCGTTCAGATCATCCGGTGACTTTTCAATTGTTAAGATCCGGCTTAAGGCGCTTCCCCCAAAGATGTCCCCTGCTCCTGTAGTATCAATCACCTGAATGCCTTTGACAGCCGGAACATGACCGGCCGCATTTTTGTTTTTATAGAAGCAGCCGTCTGCCCCGCATGTAACAAAAGCAAGCTTGTTGCCTGTCTCATTGATCAGGATCTCCGCCCCTTCTTCCGGAGACACGCCCCAGAGGAACTCGATCTCCTCATCGCTTATCTTTACAATGTCCGCCTGCTGCAGTCCCCATTCCATGCTTCGTTTTGCCTCTTCAAGACTGTCCCAGAGGGGTTTGCGGAGATTGGGGTCAAACGTAATCATCTTTCCCAGCGATTTTGCATATTCGCATGCCTGATAAGTTGTCTCTTTAGACGGATCATCCGTCAGACTCAGAGTACCGAAATGAAAGACCTTTGCTTCTCGGATTAAATCCAGATTCAGCTCATCAAATCTCAGGCAGGTATCTGCACCGGGTTTTCTTGAAAAGGAAAACTCACGGTTGCCGTCACTGCGCAGCATCACAAATGCCAATGTGGTAAACACGGAATCATCCATGACAATGCCTTTTGTTTCTATTCCGCTTTTTGACAGGGTTCCGATAAGCAGCTTTCCAAAGGCATCATTTCCCACTTTTCCCAGCAATGCGGTTTTTGCTCCGTATTGATTCAGCGCTGCCAGAAAATTGGCAGGGGCTCCTCCCGGGTGGGCTGCCATCGTCGGATAACCCTCTGCATCCTGAGAAACACAGGCAAAATCTATCAGGAGTTCACCCAAAGCAACAACATCTGTTTTCTTCATTTTACACACGGATACTCGTTGCACAGCAGTCTGTAAGGGGCTTCGTCCTCCTCAATGGCGGGAAACCGCCCCACAGGAGGATTGAAACAGTTGTCGGTATTATCATCGTTGCATTGACTGACCTCTCCCAGCAGAACACTGCCGGTACCCGGCTCCACGCGGAAGTCATGATACATGAACTGCCGGATATGTATGCTCTCGCCCGGTGTCAGCCGCACCTGAGTGCCTGCAGGGACGGTGTACGTTCTGCCGTCAGTATGGACGGTAACATCACTTTCACAGTCGATGGACTCATCGGGAAGGGAGTTGTAGACCCTGATGAGGATGTTCCCTCCTCCGCGATTAATAATGTCTTCCGTCTTGTACCAGTGGAAGTGGTTCGGGCTGTACTGGCCTTCCTTCAGATAAAGCAGTTTCTCGGCATAGACCTTGGGGTATTTGTCCGGCATGGCGCGGCTTCCGTTGCGAATGGTGATGAGAGACATCCCAACCTTGTTGAAATCTCCCAGACCGTAATCGGTAATGTCCCAGCCCAACATGCAGTCACGCACTTCATCATACTCACGGCCGATGTTTTTCCACTCCTCCGGAGTGAAATGGCAGAACGGGGGCAGATAGCAATGCTCCCGACGGCACATTTCTTCCAGCTCCTTCAGCGCAGCATTAATTTCACTTCGTTTCATATAATACTCCCTCTGTATCAGTTCATCTTATTATGAGAGCAAACACAAAGACAAACATGCTTTTCCGGGATCATGCCCGAGATATTCTTCCCGTCAATTGTATATTGATTTTGCGTACTGTGCAATCATTTGTGTCAATTTCTCCCCCCTCTGCCCGGCAGGGATGATTTCGGCTATTTTTATCCCGGACATAAAATCAGCCGAAGGCATTGCGTTGAAGCTGGGGGTCATTGACAGCAGCGGGGATCCGAAAAGCTCCCCGCTTTTTTAGCGTACTGCTGTCTTTGGATGGTGCGTCTTCTTTTCATAATAGATATGGGGATCAAATAAAAGAAATTTGTAAACTTGTATTTAACCCGGTAGCAAGTCGCTTCAGTGTAGAAACAGACGGATTGGCAATACCGCGTTCGATTTTAGAAATGTCAGACTGGTCAATCCCGGTTTTTGCGGCAAGCTCGCTCTGTGAAACACCTGCAGATGCACGGGCGGCAAGAAGCGCATCCGCTATATCCATGTTTGCCGGAACCGGAATCCGGTCAATCAGAATGCCGTCCATATAGACAGTTTCTGCCTCAAGATCAAGTTCCTCATTCCACATAACCCCATAACCGCCGGGAGACAATTTCCCGGAGGTAAAGAGGGTACGGTCAATCAGTGCACAGAGCGGCGGATAAGCTTCAAACATAGATGCCATATCAAATTGTTTCACGCAACCGTCGCGGAAGGTAAGCTCAAGCACAGTTCCGTCGCGATATTCAATTTTTGTGGCTTTATGAAACATATCAGTCAATCGGTGGGAGCTTGATGTATTTTTCGGTCTCCCACATTTCCTCCAGTTCTTTTTGGTATTTACGGATAAACTCAGCTACCAGTGCTTTTGCTTTTGGCGGGCCTCCTCTCATTACGTCTATATTATATGGGATATATCCCCTAACGTCAAGCAAAAACCCATCGAAACGCGTTAACATTCTGAATTATGGCGACATGGGAGGGTGAAATTCTCTGCCCGGCAGGGATGATTTCGGCTATTTTTATCCCATACATAAAATCAGCCGAAGGCATTGCGTTGAAGCTGGGGGTCATTGACAGCAGCGGGGAGCCGAAAAGCTCCCCGCTGCTCTGCTGCTTTCACTTATTCCTTTTCGGGAAGGCGTGCGGATTCAAAGGCGCTGACGAAATGCCCGATATAATCCGACATAGCCGTAACCATTTCAAGACCCCATTCCGCATCGGCTCTTGAAGGGGCGTCACTCATGCCGTAGGCCATCCAGCCGTTGTCCGTAAGGCTTTTCAGCGGTCTCGAAACCGTTACCTGTCCGCCTTCGAACATCACACTTGTCCAGCTGTAAGTCTTCAGGGTTTCTCCCAGGTCATTTCTCATGTTTTCGCCTTCGTCAAGATACTCCCTTTTGATCAGGGATTCATCATATGCCATGACGCCGGCAGTTTCTTCGCCGCCGCCATGACCGCCCTTCCATGCGGGATTGATCTGCCCGGCAACAAGCCACCAGTCAATTCTTGCCAGGAGTCCGCCTCTTTTATAGAGGTGAAGACCCGTTCTTTCAATTGACTTGCTGTTTCCGCCGTGGCCGTTCACAATGATGAATCTCCGGAAGCCGTAGTCGAAAAGATCGTCGCAGATTCTGTTGAGAATCTCCGTTAACAGATCCGGTCCGACGGATACCGTGCCGCAGAAGCCTTTCAGATCCTCGGTGGAACCATAGGGAAGCACAGGTGCAATAACGGCTTCGTCTGAATATTTCTCTTCGAACAGCTCCATGATTTTTACCGGAATGAAGGTGTCCGTACCGAGCGGCATATGCTTGCCGTGGTTTTCTGTGCTTCCGGTTACAATGATCACCGTGTCCTTTTTCTTTAAGTACTCCTCTACCTCAAGGTAGCTCATTCTGTCCAGATACATGGCTTCTCCTATTTCTTATATTCACTGATTTCTTTGTCAAGGCTTACCCGGCTCGAGAAGAATGTCATCAGAAGCGCTGAAATCAGCACGCCGATGCCCATGATGAGCACGATTGACATCTTTGCGCTCTCCGGCTGAACCGGATACGGATTGGCATCGGTCTTTTCGATGAATCCCGCCGTCTGGAGGATTATGCCCAGAAGCAGCGTGACCAGAGCGCTTGCCAGCTTTTTGATGAGACTCGTCACATTGGACACCATACCGTCCATTCTTCTGCCCTTTTTCCATTCAAGAACGTCCGTCACATCCGCCCGGTTGATGCCGATGACTATGATGGTGATTGCGGTTCCCACACCTACGCAGAAAGTGAAGAAGAATGCCGCGGCCGCGGTTTTCCGGGCGAGGAAGGTGAACGCCAGTGCCCCGACAGCAAGAATCACGGAGCCGGCAACCATGGTTCTGTTTCTTCCGAGCCGGTTGTAGATCTTCTTGACGAACGGCGTGATGAGGAGCGTTCCCACAATGAACATTGCGGAAATCGGAGTGACAAGATTGCGGTTGAGCATGACGTAATTGCAGTAGTACGCCGCATATCCCGTCGTCAGGGTAACGACCATTCCGTAGAAGAAGAAAATCACCAGATTCAGATTGAAGTTTCGGTCCTTTACAAGTAGCCGGATCGCTTCCATCATCGAGGTCTTCGGCGTGTCGGAAACGACTCTTTCCTTTGTCGTGAAATAGTTGAAAAGCGAGCATGCGACGACTGTGACCGCAATGATCGCGGCGGCGGCAAAATATCCCCTTGCGGGATTGATCATCTCCTCAACTCCATTCACCTCCGTAACTCCTGCGACTGCATAGATGATGGGCCACATCACAAGCGTCGGGAGCGCAGAACCGAAGGCCTGCCCGTAGGAAATGTATTCGTTGATGCTGATCCTTTCGTTCAGATCCGCCGTTGCAACCTGTCTCAGGGTAAATACCGGCAGGTAATAGAATGTTCTGGGAATCATGTAAAGAAAGTACCAGACGAAGGAATAGATGATTCTCGCCGTCAGCGAGGCTTCAATGGTCGTGAATATCATCACAAAGCACAGGGCGAAGGGGAAAACGGAAAAAAGGAGCACCGGTCTTATTCTTTCTCCGTTTTTGAACTTGTGATTGTCCACCCAGGAAGCGATGATGGGGTCGTTTATGGCATCCCAGATGACAGACAGGGAAATGACAAGGCTTGCCAGCGCAATGGGAATTCCCACTACGGATGTATAGAAAAGCTGGAGAAAGGAGCCGGTTGTCTGGGTCGTCATGTCCGATCCCATCGCCGTTAAGGCATAGCCGAATTTCTCCCGGAAAGACAGTTTTTCGTTGTTCATATGCTCACCTGTTTTTATATAGTATAGTCAAATGTTTTGGCGTAATCGAGGAAAATGGAAAGCTTCAGCGAGGCCCGGCTGAGATCATACACCCCGCTCCACTGGGTGAAGCCGACGTATTTCCCCCGGAAAGGATTCTGGGAAACTTCCTCGAGAAGTTCCATTGCTTCCTTCTTCGACAGACGCTGCTTTTCATTCAGCGTTTTTTCAACGATTTCGTCTCTGTCCATGCCGTAACCGTATCGGTCTTCCCTGCCCAGATAGAAGTTGGTCCCGTGAGTGGTTTCAATGACCTTAAGCTCATTGTTCACCCACTCCAGAATGACCGACTTTCCGGTTCTGTCCGCCAGCATGATGTGATAATCGTTATCCGGAAGCGGGCTTTTCATGTTGAAGGATTTGGCCAGCGCAACAGCCTCGTCCACATTTCCGCACATATCCAGCATCTTTCTCATCATAATCGGGTGCAGCACCGTCGGTTTTCCCTCCTCGTGCTGGTCCACCGCATGATTCTTGTCGGCCTTCCAGGTGAGCCGGTCGGCGGTATTGATTGCAAGCGCATTGTTTTTGACCGAGACATCGAAACGGTCCGGTCTTTCCCCGCTCTTTTCATAGATGATTGCAATTTCCTTCTCTTTTTCGTCCAGGCTGTCCGGTGAACGGTATGCGATCTCATTCCAGTCGTTTTCGGTGGGAAGATGCATGATGGATGTGGCAAGACCGGCTTCATTCACTCCGTCCATGATGACGAAAGGCGCCATTGCCAGGCGGGTCATATCCGTCACGCCGTCGGAGGGCACACCCTCGAAGAAGCTGCCCTTGGCAAAATCGAGCCAAAAACCGTCCACAGTTCCGAGGGTTTTGTATTTCGCCTTCGGACTGTCCGTTCTTACAACGATGATCAGGGATGTAATGTCCTCGGGGCCGCCCTTTTTATTGTATCTGTAGTGGGAGAAATCATAATTTCTGCCCAGCAGATAATTCTCCGCATCGCTTTTTGCCAGGAAGGTTGAGCAGCCGGAGGCTGTAAGCATCGCCGTATACTTCTCCAGCTTATAATAGTCTGCCCGGTAGTCCATATAATACAGAAGACCGCGCTCATCCTCTTTTCTTATGCTGTCGATTGCTCTGCCCACGCCCAAGGGCAGGATGCGTTTTCTGGGATTCTTTTTCATATGATTCTTCCTTACAGTCTGTCAATTATTTCCCTGTCAAGGCTTCTGACGGTTTCGGTGACCAGCTGAACCGTCGCCTCGAAGTCCTGATAGGAGGTAATGCAATTCATCGCGTGAATGTATCTTACGGGAACACCGGCTGTCACGGCGGGAATTCCCTCAAGCGCAGTCTGGATGACCGCAGCGTCGTTTCCGCCGCCCTCTCTCACAGATTCCTGCACGGGAAGCCGCTTTTCCGCCGCAAGGTCAAGAATGAAGCGCTGAAGCCGGGGCGAACAGATTACCGATACATCCATATGCCGGAACATGGGTCCTTTTTTCAAAGCGGTCTGAATTGCATACGGTTCTGTGAACGTATCATCCGCCGGGCAGCCCTCATAGCAGATAGCCACATCCGGCCTGACATGGTTTACCGATACTCTTGCTCCTCTTTCTCCGACCTCTTCCTGGGAGGAAAGCACGCCCACCACATCAACATCCCTTTCCAGGCAGCTGAGTCTGCGCATGGTTTCAATCAGCGCAGCGCAGCCGATGCGGCAGTCAAAAGCCTTGCCGAACATAAGCCCGGTGTTTTCGTCGAACTCGAAGCTTGCCGCCGGGACGACCGGCTCGCCGATCCGGATTTTGAAGACGTCCCTTGCCTCGGTATCGGAACAGGCTCCTATGTCTATCGACAGTTCGGAAATCTGGATGTCCGCCCTGTTGTCTGCGGCGTTTCTGAAATGGGCAGGCTTGTTCACAAAAACGCCGGAAATCCATTTTCCCTCGCTGTTTCTGACCTTGACCTTGGATGCCGGGAGCGTGGAGTTTGTCCATCTGCCCAGGTTGACAACCCGCAAAGTTCCGCAGGGTCTTATCGAATGAACCATGAAACCGACTTCGTCACTGTGGGCATCCAGCATGACGGCCGGCCTGTTTCCGGTATTCCCTTTCAGCCGGAAATAGACATTTCTCATCCGGTCCTCTTCGATTTCCGCAAAATCCGCGCAATACTTCTTTGCGACTTCAACCACTTCGTCTTCAAAGCCGGAGGGGCCCTTTGCATCGGATAATTCTCTGATCAGGTTCAGACTGTATTCGTCGTATTTCATTTTTCATCCTTCTTCATTCATGTGATGGTTTATTCATTGCGATTACTCAACGTCTTACTCTAGCAGACTAATCACTCGATCTGTTACCGACATTAGCTGTTTGCGAGAGAACGACCATATTATAACCCCCACCCCCAAAGATTTTAGCACATCAATAATGTGCAGGAAATCATCAATAGATGTATCGTTGTAGATATCAAATGGGTTTATGAATATCACAAGTTTTGGTGCAGCACACAGTATCCGCGCCACAAAGATTTTCATTTGCACATGCCTTGTCATATTCGGCGTCGTTTCGTATCCTGAGCATTTTTCCTTGATATCTTCTGCCCATATCTTGCTCAATGCCCAATCCGCAGCAAACCTATCAGTTGAATCGGATAGTATTCCTTGATGCATATAGGACTTTGAGTCTAGCATTAGCGCTACGTTTTCATATAGACTAAGGTTATAAAAAACTGGATTTTCCCTTGTAGGGTCATCTACGATGAAAATGCCGTTTTTCCCACAATCACTACGTGAACTCAAAAGGATTTTATTCTCATCTATAAGGAAAAACGATCCAGATTCAACCTCATCGTCTAGTATCTTTCGGAGTTCATTTATTTTGTGGTGCTGACCATCGCAGATACCCACCACCTCCCCACCACTGATATGTAGTTCGAGAGCGCCACTTTCAAAGTAACATTTGAAAAAAATGGACGCAGCGGGATTTTCGACTAATGGTTTCGTATCGAGGCGTTCAGGTGTGTGTGCTGCGCGATTATAATAATCGTAGAGGACACGTCTGAGAATCTCGGGCGTTTCTTTTCCTGAGTCAAAAATATAGATTATGGATCCACGTTGAAGAAGACAGATTTTATCACAGTTTTCCAGTATTTTAAGATGCTTATTCGAGGTGCAAACGCAAGCGATTCCTTTACGGGTGCAGTTTTCAAAAAACAGTTTCAGCAAGTCCAACTGTTTTTTATTATAGTCCAGCGCTGGCGTCTCTACCACTATTATCTGGGGATTCTGTGTATACAGCTTGATTAACTCTATATAAAGCCGGGAAAAATCGTCAAGCAACGAAACTTGAATTGAAGGAGATAGGTTGTTGATTCCAAACTGTCTAAATAAATCAAGGCATAAAGTATGCGTGAGTTTTTTGTTCAAAAAGCCATGGACATACGCAACTTCAGATGTAAGAAATATGTTTTCCTCGACGGAAAGTTTATAGATAAGCTGAGATTTTCTTCTCAAGCAGACAATGCCGTTTCTAGCTGCGTCACTTCGTGATTTTAGCTTGATTTGCTTGTCATTTATCATAAACAGGCCGGAGTTTGCCTGCCGTTCCCCTGTCAGTAGCTCTATAAAAACCGTTGCCTCAAAGTCATTTGTTATTACTACGCCCAAGTTCTGGCCCATATGTAAAGATAGGTTAAGATTTACGAGTATCTCATGCCGTCCATGAGATATGCCCACATTCCGCAAAGTCAGTACTTCATAGTTCATATGTTAGCCTCACTGCTTTTGATGGGGAGCGTAATGTATATATCTGTCCCTACATCACGGGCGCTGTACGCTGTCAAACCATAGCGCTCACCGTACATAAGGCGGATTCTAGCATTTACGTTAGTCAAAGCGATGCCTCTTCCCTTTTCAGATTTTGAAGGTGAACGGCTGGACCCGTACTCATTGCTGGCAAACCGGCTGTTGAGTTCCTGAAGTTGGGCGTGACTCATTCCCATACCATTATCGGACAGTACAATAACAAGCGTGGATTGAGTGGTGTATGCACGTATTGTGATAACGCAGTCTTCTTCTTTTTCTCTCAGACCGTGGTAAATGCAGTTCTCTATGATAGGTTGTAATGTAAGTTTGGGTATCTGATAGTCATAAATAATATTGTCGGTGTCATCTATCTCTAGCTTAAGGGTGTACCTGTTACTAAATCTGTATTGTTGTATGTTGATGTAGTTTTCTACATTTTTTAGTTCTTGGTAAATGGTCTTCAACTCATCTTTTTGGCTTATGGTATATCGGAAAAGGGATGAGAGAGTCTCTATCATTTGAGCGGTAGTGTCTGAACCGTCTTCTATGGCGCGGTTTCGTATAGAGTCTAGCGTGTTATAAAGGAAGTGGGGATTTATTTGACTTTGCATGGCATCAAGTTCTGCCTTGACTTTCAGAAGTTCCGCGCCGTCTCGTCTCGAGATAGCTTCCGAAAAATCATCAATCAGGTTGAACATCGCACCATCTATACTCTGATTCTTGTTCAAAAGATACATGGAGTCCAAATTTGAACTCTTGATTTTGACAGCCACGCAGAAGACAAAACGGTAGATTACGGCAACGCCAAGAGTTGCTAGAAGAAATCCAGCGAAAATCAAAGTCAATATTGAGAATTTGAGAACCGATTCGCCCACAAAAACAAAAGCTGTAGCTAATAGATAAATGGCAAGAGCGATGAAATAAAACAGAATTGTCCTATCCTTGAGAATCTGGTGTATCACAACCTTCATGAATGCTTTCTTTTCGTTATCTTCTGTCTTCAATCGATAACCACCTTTGTAATAAATACTCTGTCCCTCATATATTCAGCTGATGTGATACCTTGCGGTATTCCAGTGGCTTGACTCCGTACCGTTTTTTGAATAGTTTGCTGAAATAGCTAGTGTCCTTGTATCCCACTTTCTCAGCAATTTCGCATACATTATACTCAACACCGCGGAGCAGTTTTTTTGCCATCTCTAGCCGCACCTCTGTGACATAATCCGAGAAATTCACACCTGTCTTTTTCTTGAACAATATCCCAAAGTAAGAGGGGCTGAGGAACACTGTGTCAGCCACATCCTTCAACTCGATAGGCTCAGCATAGTGCGTCTGCACGTACTCTTTGGCCATATTTATTACCTTCACATCTGAAATGCTACTTTTTTTCAACAAGCTATCGTATATACTCTCAACGCAGGATTTTATGGTAGCAAGCACGGCATCAGCGCTTGAGGCTATGTTGATTTGTCTATATGCCTGTTCAAGTATCACCTTTTCGTCCTCGCCAAAGTCATAGTGTTTGCCAAGCACATTACGGAAGATCTTGAACCAATCATTTATAAAAGGTAGAAACAAGTACGCTGCCTTTTCAAAAGACTCTCCGTTTCTACGGATATACCCCTCAAGTTGTCTGACTGTAAGTACGGGATTCCTCAAATCTAGACAATTTTCAATGTCCTCCTCATCAGGATTGACAGCTTGAACATTTTGATCACAATCAGTAAAAACAATAAGTACACCGCAACCTTTGATGAGCCTCGACATGACTGCTTTTGAAGCATCCAACGCCGACTGCTGCAAGTCTCGTACAAAAGTGACGGGTCGCCCAAGGCCAAATGTAGGCACAATGTCAGATCCGATCAAAGAATTTTTCGTGATATCCAGCAAGTACTTACATAAGGAGTTTATGGTTTTCTGCTTTTCAATGGAATAATTTATCAAAAAACAGGCATTTTTGTCATAGAGCGCAAACTCCGCTTCGTGGCATTCTTCCATAAATCCGCGTAGGATTCGCTTGCTGGTAGATTCGAGGATAGTGGAAATATTGGAAACACTATAATCCTCACTGTCATATGATACTTTCAAGACTTGATAGATACCACTGTCGGAGCAGAAGGAAAACTCTGCTAGTGAATCATCGTCAAGCTCAGCTAGATTCAAAGACTCATCTGTACATAGCCTATGGATAAAAGTTTTTCTTATTTTCTCTCGCAGAACCTGAATGTCGCTTTCATTGGCTTTCTGTTTTTTCTCTATCCCTCTTTTTTCAAGAATCTTCCCAGCTACTGAGGCTAAAGCGTCATTTAGTTCTTCCCTATTTATGGGTTTGAGAAGATACGCAGATACACCGTATTTTATGGCGGTGAAAGCATAATCAAATTCCGAGTAACCACTCACAGAGACAAATGAAATGTCAAGTCCCTCTTCAAAAACGGTTTTTATCATATCTAGTCCGGTGATTTTCGGCATGTTAATATCGGTGATCACAACATCGGGCTTAAGGGTATGAATCATTTGCAGGCCTTCTTTGCCGTTCTTTGCAGTACCAATGCATTCCATGCCAAGTTGCTCCCAGTCTGTGAGATTTTGGATCAATTTACATATTCCATATTCGTCATCGCATATCAGAACTTTTAACACCTGTCTCCCCGCCTTATCATATATTTTTGTATTATAATTATAACCTATATCCAATGTAATCGCAATTATTAACCTACTAGGGCGCAAGGCTCCGGGGACTACGCACATAGCTCCCGGAGCCTTACTCCAATGTTATTCCGTACCTGTTAACCCGTAACGACTTCCTGCACCAGTTCAAGCTTCATGCCACCGACTTTGTCGGAATCGATGAAACAAAAGCCAAGAGAAAATCCGGGCTCCATCTCGTACATGGGCACTTCATCAATTATTTCAAAACCAAGAGCCCTGCACTCTTCAACTGTCTTTTTGATATCATCTACGAGGACGCTGATGTGATGCATACCTGTTCCGTGTTTTTCCAAATCATCATAAAACACACTGTTTTTTTCCGTAGGTTCAATCAACTCAAGATTCATGTCTCCCATAGGAGCCATTGCTGCCTTGTAGCAGAGTTTATGAGGCTGACCGTAATAGATGGCATTTTCTTTCAGCTCACCGAAATACTGCCAAGGGCCCACATTAAGTGTTTTTTCATAAAATTCCATTGCCTTCTCTATGTCTTCCACCAGTACTCCGATATGTGCGGGTTTGACGTTGAAGCTTGCCATTTGAATATCTCCTTTATTTTCATTTATTTTTTGAGGTTGTAATTTGTTTCACTTGCGAGGCCTACTGGCCTAAAATTTCTTTTGCAGCTTTGCAGACACCATTGTAATCATATCCGTAATAAGCATACACTTCTTCCGCTTCACCCTGAATGAAGAATTCACTTGTAGGCAGCCCAAGGCGTTTCACTGGAATCCTAAGCGACGCGTCAGGGAACTCAGACACAACTTCTGCCACAGCAGAACCGAGACCACCTGTCACCATATGATCCTCACAGGTAACGATGCCCTTTGTTTCTCGCATTGCTGCATAGATGACTTCCTTATCCAAGGGTGCAATGGTATGCATATCAATAACGCGCGCATTGATTCCCTCTTTTTCCAAGATTTCCGCTGCACAGACACACTGGTATAAACCGTTTCCGCAACCGACAAGAGTAATGTCATTGCCTTCTTTGGCAATAATTGCCTTACCTATCTCATAGTCATAATCATTGCTTTTGTAAACAAGTGGTTCCTCACCTCTGGCACATCGGACATAAATGGGGTGGGGATAATCAACAGCCGCTTCCATGACCTTCTCAATCTGTCCCGCATCTGCAGGAGAAATAATAGTCATATTTGGCATATTCCTCATAAATGCGATATCCATAACAGCAGCGTGGGTGGGACCGGCTGCTGCAGTAACACCACAGTGAGTCCCTATATAGGTAACAGCAGCATCATTGTACGCACCATCAAGGTACACGAATTCGATGGCTCTCGTGCTCATAAAGGGGCCGAAGGCTTGGCAAAACACCGTTTTCCCGGACAGCGCAAGACCTGCTGACATCCCACAAGCGGTCTGCTCCATGATCCCTACATCGATAAACCTATCACCATAGTCTCTGCCAAAATTTGCCTGCACACTGCCCTCGGGGGAACAATCACAGTTTACGAGACAGATACTGTCGTTAGTTTTGGCAAGTTCATATATTTTTTTTATAAATGCATTGCGTGCGGAACCAACAGCTTCTTCCGCACTCATTTCCCATGTGATTTTACTCATGTGACAACACCCTCCATTTTCACTGTGCCTGGGCAATCAGATGGTCAGTTTCTTCCAACTGAGCCTTCAGTTTTTCATCAATGGACTGATACGTTTCAGCAATCTTATCCTCACCTATTCCACCTGCGTGCCATTTTGCCATGCCGTCCTCCATATATTGGACACCGCAACCTTTAGTGGTATGTAGTACTAGACATATAGGCTTGCCGTGCGCGGGACCAGATGGAGGCAAATCACGGAGAGCTTGATAAAGCTGCTTCATGTCGTTTCCATTTTCAATCTCTCTCACATCCCATCCAAAAGAAGCAATTCTTTCACCAAGGTTATCGTCATTTATCGTCTCTCTCACGAGGCGGTTTCCTTGACATTTGTTTTTGTCAACCACCAACACAAGATTACTATACTGTTGATGCCCAGCGACCATGATGCTTTCCCAGTTAGACCCCTCCTGAAGCTCTCCATCACCCACAAGGCAATACACGCGTCTTGGGGATTTGTCTATCCTTCCTGCCATAGCCATACCGCAGGCAATGGGTAAACCATGTCCTAAAGAACCGCTGCATATCTCAAAGCCGGGATTATGAAAGCGGTTAGGGTGCTCACCCCAGCGTCCAAGATAGTTTTTATACTCTTTAAGAAGGTCTTCCATGGGGTACAGGCCCAGATTCGCAAAAATACAATACAGCACATCAGCATTATGCCCCTTGCTAAGCACAAAACGGTCCCTCTCAGGATCATCAGCGTGATCCTTGTCCCAATTGATAAATTCATAATAAAGAGCTGTCAGAAAATCACAGGCGGAAAGTGGACCACCAAGATGTGAATATCCCGAAACATATGTGAGCTCTATCAGTGCTCTGCGGTTTTCTGCCGCATGGAGTTGAAGTTCTCTGATTCTTTTAAGTTCCTGTTTTGAAAGTTTCATGTTGAAATACCTCTTCTGAAATCATTAAAAAAACACAAACCTGCCCGAGTTCAACTTGATTCATCAGGTGGTGAGTTTGAAATCTTCTTGCATCTCCGCTACATAATAGTCATTTTCTGTACTGGCCATATACTCTGCGAAATACTTGTCTGTTCCGGCTGAGCCAAATACTTCTACATAGTGCCGTAAAACTTTTTTATAACCATCAGCACCCGCAAAATGCATAGAAAGGAAATCCGCATTTTCAGCTTTTGCCGCTTCACGAGTGGCCTCCTCATAACCATTAAAGAGGTCCGTGCAAAGATTGACCTTGGTTATGCCGCATTCCACAGCTTTTTTGAGATTATCATCTCCTGTGGCGCTACCACCGTGAAGGACGAGAGGAATATCCACTATATCATTGAGTTCACGCAAAAGCTCAAACTCTATTCTCGGATCGCCCTTGTACATGCCATGGGAAGTTCCAACTGCCACAGCCAGCATGTCACAGCCAGTGCGCTCCACAAACTCTCTGGCTTGAGATGGGTCAGTAAGACCAGCATCCCGGGTTTCCTCGTATTCAAAGCCGTCCCCCACATGACCAAGCTCTGCCTCGACCGAGACTTTCACTGCGTGACAAGCATCCACTATTTTCTTGACTTTTGCTATGTTCTCTTCGAAGCCAAGGCTTGAATAGTCGGCCATTATCGTGGTATAGCCCGCACGCAGTGCCGCCATAGCCGAACGGAAAGACTGCCCGTGATCAAGAATGAGTGCGGCCACAACATCGGGGTACTTTTTTGCGAAGAATTTCACTTGCGCTCCGACTTTTTCTATCCATTCGGGTCCATCGTCCCAAACCATAATAACAAGGGGTGTCTTCATTTCTCGAGCCACTTGGAAAGCTGCTTCCGTGGTCTCCATGGACCACACTGTGGGCGCAGGGATAGCAAATTTCTCTCTTTTGGCTACATCTACCAGAGTTTTCATCGTTACAAACATATTTATTTCTCCTTACTTTTATTAAGACACATCAAAATAGGAATAAATGCAGCCAGCAGCATACAGATAACTGCAACTAAAATGCTGGCACCATACGTGGTCCGATCAGCAATCCAACCTGCAACAGCAGGTCCAATGCTTGCGCCGAGCAATTCGCAACCACCATTTACCAAAGCAAGCGCAGATGTGCTTGCGGCTGGGTCTACAAACTCCAGGCTCAATATCGCCATAAAAAAAAGTGACATGGCAGAGGCAAATCCCCCGAAGAGAACAAATAGAATAACAGCAACCGATCCTATGTTCTTGGAACTTAATCCTATGAGACCGACAGCTCCAAGAACACAACCCAAACTCACAAACCATCTTCGATTCAAATGGGAATACAGAATGGGGCCGACAATGAGCCAGACTGCCATGAAAATTCCCATTGATGTCATCACGAAACTCATGCGGGTGTCAGATAAATTGCCAGCAAGTTTGAGAATCGTGGGGGCATACATGTAAATACACCAACCCGCAACAAGCGTCAGTGCCCCACCGGCAATGCAAAGCATAAGACCTCTGTTATTCAAATGGGCTTTGAGCGGCACCTTCTCTCCGCTACCTATACTGATTTTTCCTCCGAGTTTTTTACCTAAGCCCAGCCAGGCCAATGATTCAAACCCGAGAATTACCGTAAATAAGACCGACATTTTTACGAGCCCTACGGTATTTAATAAAGCCACAAGGATTACAGGACCCAATATCGTGTTGAATATGGCTTCCCCATTTGTGACAATTCCAGCGTTCACAGGGTAGGATTCCTCGGTACTATACACTTCTGTGGCTTTCATCGTCAGCGAAAAAATCGGGCCGCAACCGACACCAAGGAGTACACGGGATAAGAGAATTGCACTTAGATTTTGTGAAAGCGCCAGTGTCAGCATGGCGCTAGCGCACATACTAAGGCTAAAGGAAAGGGCCGTAAAAAGGCGCCCCGTTTTTTCCACGATTTTGCTCATGATCACTGCCGAAACACACACAGTAGCACATAGAATGGCATTAGATAATCCTAGCAGTGTGGCACTAAGAGAAAGCTCATCCCCACAGTACCCGAAGGAGGTTCGCATAAGCATGGATACTCCCCACGTGATTGATCCCAGCACCACCAAAAGCGTGACTCGCAACGGCTTCTTCTGCGTCATTCACACTCCCATCGTACGGCTAATATTCTCAGTTAGTATCTGGCCACGGCGAGCCATGGCCTGATTTAGTTTCGGTGCGATGCCGAGGTTGCCAACACTTAGAACACCAGTGTCCTTTATTTCACCTCTACCTAAGCTTAAAACTAATTCAACCGGCATGCCGCCGACGGTGCCGTATACAGCGGGGGAAGCCCATGGAAGATGCTTTCTGGCCTCATCCAGAGTGGACGTATAATAGCAGATATGGCTTATTCTTTCTCCATTTTTTTCACCAGTCACCTGACAACTGAAACACACTGCGTGGTCTTTTATCTTGCCCTCTTCAAGAAGCCGACCATATTCCATCGGTAACACAAATGTCTTTCCAAATTCTTCCATCATGTTAATCTTGTCAACGTTGTCCCCCTGTGCAGAACTGGCTACTTGTATCCCCTTAATCCAAACATCCTTCATACTTAGATTACCGATAAAGATTCCACCCTTTTCCTCGCACACGTGTACTGGTTTACCTGCAAACCTTGGGATGAGTACGATATCCGGGTGTGAGGTGACAGTGT
>JAZLHH010000015.1:0-6124 GCA_045616745.1 Candidatus Limivicinus sp.
GTATTTATCACCAGTATTACATCATCTACTTTTTCTTTGATTTGCCGATAAACATTGATCAGTTGAGAATTTACATCATTTATGACAGCCTTTTTGGGCTGAACTTCAAATAGTAAAGCTCCTCCCCCAATAAAAGGCTCATAATAGGTTCCATATTCTCTCGGTAATTTTTGAGTCAGTTTGTCTAAAAGTTGTTTTTTCCCACCAGCCCATTTCACAAAAGGCCCAATATCATATGGCATCACAAAAACCTCATCATCATATATGTGACAATTATACCATAAGTCTAAACATAAAGTAAAAGAGGAGATGTGCGAATTCACATTGTTTTAATATCACATCATATAAACTCCCGGATTTGCATAAAAGTTACTCCACCCTCAACCCCCGATAATTCCTCTCCGCCGCCTTCCGCTTTGCTTCGCGGATAATCTTCGTCTCCCGGGCAAGGCTGACCGCTTTGCTCTGCAGCTCTTCCAGCGCAGCTTCCCGGTGTTCATCCGTATATCGCTGCATATCGGCGACATCCCCCAGATTGTCCAGGGTGCGGCAGATTTTTTCTGCATCGCAGAATGAAACACCGTGTGCATGCAGCGTGTGATACAGCACCTGGCGACGAAATGCCAGGATCTTCACTTCTTCACTTGAGGAATGATTCATAAATACTCCTTTTGGGTGGATAACGGATAACGGATTAAGGATAAAGGATGTGGTATTTGCCTCGGGCAAAGCTATTTTGATCAGGCAGAAAGCCGCAGGCGGCATGGTGCACGGCTAATATCCGTGCACTACATCAAAAAGGATGTCCAATTCTGATCAGGCGTGCATGATATACACGCCCTACAGGCCCTCCGGGTTTGCCTTGCCCTGCGGGTCTACCGGGCGGCAAGATTGCCGACCCCTACTATGGCCTCAGGCCAATGCCCTACGCCCCCGTTATTCACTCTTCTATCGGGTACCGGTGGTACCTTTTATCATGTTCGATTTCCCGCCGATGTTCTTCGGCTTTATTGACTACATAGTTCTCGTTCGGGTCGTGGCGGACAATATCCACATACCTTTTCGGGTGGGCAACCCGGTCGGCTGCATCGAAGCTGGGATAGAGGCGGTTTTGGCGGATGCGGATGCCGCCCCGCCCTTCAATGGCAACGATGACGTCACTGCCGATGATCTTCAGGATCTTTGCCTGGTGCACGCCCCAGCCGCTGACCAGGTAGACGATCTGCCCTGTTTTATAATTCGTCGTCATAAGTGCCTCCTTACGAAAAGTGGATAAAGGATAACGGATAAAAGATAAAGGATGTGGTAAACCCTCAGTCAAAAGCGTTGCTTTTGCCAGCTCCCTTGAAAAGGGAGCGATTTATATATGGGGTCAGGTTTGCGCTTTGGTGCGCAAAGTTCGGAGAGAGGCCGTAAGAATATTGATGATGGAATTCACCTGCGGATACAGGATTTCATAAGAATTATCATCGAGAAGTTTTGTGTCATGAAGCAGACTGATCCAGTATTTGGATTCATTTGCCTCCTTCAGCGAAATATTCATCTTGTTGATGAAGTCAGCCCGACTGGATGCGTATTCCGATTCATTCAAGTTGGCGCAGATGCTGGCAGCACTGCGTTTCAGCTGATTCGTCAGATCATATTCATGGTATTGCCTGGCAATTTGCAGACACAGGGTTACTGCTTTTACAGAAAAGTCATAGGATAATTCCCTGCAATTCGTTTCGCTCATCAGTATTCACCGCTTCCTTTTTATATTCAGATGCTCTGATTATATCATTGCAGAAATCCAATTTGGTAAACTCGCAGTTTACTTTTTCCCTTTTTTAATCCTTGCCCTGCGTGCAGGGAAAGGGGGACCGTCAGCGAAGCTGATGGTGGATAGGGTTACCGAATTCTTTATCCCTTAATCTTTATCCTTTATCCAAAAAATTCCCCCTTATCTGCTATTTCTCGCAATTCTGGAAAAATTCCGCCAGAGAAATGCCGGCCCCCCGGCAGATGCTGCGAATAGTGGAGAGCGTCAGATCCGCTCTCCGGGATTTGGCTTTCCGGACAGTACTCTCGCAGATTTCGCAGAGCTGACAGAAAGCCGTTACAGACAGGCCCCGCTCCCGGGCAAGCTGTTCCACCCGGTCTACACAGAAATTGTTTTCCATCGTATCCTCCTTTTCATCGTCCATAGATACAAAAACCGTTTCGGGGGTAGAATTTACTTTTGCAATCCTTTTTTACCTGTCTATATAGTAGCAGAAGCTAAATACCATAATTTGTATCTAACTCCTGCTTTTAATAAATTCTTATGGAATTATAGATAATTCAGAATTACAGAACCCTTCCGCCGAATTCCAGCGTATCACTGGGGCGAACCCGCAGCGGCGGGTACTTGGGATTGAGAGAAATCAGCACCGGCTGCATATGCAAAACGCCTTCGCTGTCGATATACTCTTCCTTGTTTTGCGGCGTCTGCAGAGAAAACAACTTCATATATCCGCTGCCGTTGAGCATAAAAATGCCAATTTCATATTGCCGGGGCTCCGGCGTCTTCTGGACGTAGACATACTGCCCGTCATGGAAGGCAGGTTCCATGGAATCTCCGTGAATCTTAACCCGGTAATCTGCACCGGCAGGGATTTCACTGGCCGGAACCATCTCCATAACAAATCTGCTTTCCTCCAGAAATGAGCCGGTACCGGCAGAAGCAGAGAGGAACGATTCGGGGAACGGAATCAGCTTCCCGGCGGGTTCCGGAATATTCTGCTTTTCATACTTCCCCGTGGCAATCAGGTCTGCCCGGTATTCCGACAGCTTGGCAAGGCCGGCTTCATTCAATGCGCCGGTATCCGCCAGGTCGCTGACGTATTCAATTCCGTACAGATCGCAGAGAGCAATGAGCTGCGGAGGATTCGGGTACGTCTGCCCAAGCTCCCAGCGGCTGATGCCGGCATAGGAGATATCAATCCCGTAATTCTGCTTCAGTTCTTCGCTGACGCTGCGGAGGGAGAAGCCGGAGCGCTTCCGCGCTTCCAGGAGATTTCTGCCCAGCAGATTGTCTTCAAAATTGAAACGCTGTTTCATAACACATTGACCGCCGTTTCTATACTGATTTTGAATTCTATTCCGTATTATATCGGGGAAACAGAAAACTGTCAACATAATGTTGCATATATTGGGACAAATTTCCTCTTGCTTTCAACATATCTGTGAATTATAATTTCCTCAGAAACCAAGCCACGGGAAAGAAGGTTTTTGAAAAGAGTTGCAGAACATACATTGCATGCTGAAGAATTAAAAAAAGGAATGAAAAAGAATGAACAGAAAAGCTATTTACAACTTGCACACGGAAAAGCCGGAACGCGTTTGTGACATCTTCTATAATGAAGCCGACGTGGAATGTATGGAATTCATGGAAAAGGATCCGGACGGAAAGCCCGTCAAGGTCGTGGTCCCCATGGAAGATATTGACTACCAGCGAAAAATTCTGAGAGAAAACCGTTAACATTCCCGGGGCGTTACCCAAGTTTCCCGACAGACCGAGGAAGAGCCGGAGCGACCCCAAAAAATAAAATCGAATCATCAGGAAGTTACCCAAGTTTCCCGACAAACCGAGGAAGAGCCGGAGCTATCCTACTGAACGCCAGAGGGCGCAGTGGATAACTCCGGCTTTTTTTATTTTTCAAAAATTTTTTTGAATAGGACATTAGGTGTCCTGTTCGTTTCGTAGAATTTCATCATCCCGAGCGAAAGGAGGTGACGACAAGCTGAGAACCGCATATGAACGCCGGCAGGAAATGGCCGAATATCTTTCCGACTATCGGAAGACAACAGTGAATCATCTGGCTGAATACTTCTGTGTAACAGACAGAACCATACGGCGAGATCTGGAAGTTCTCAGCGAATCGATCCCTCTCTATACGCAAAAAGGCGGAAACGGCGGCGTCTTCGTTGACGAACACTGGTACCTGGGACGCCGCTATTTCACCGAAGACCAGAGCAATCTGCTGAAGCGGCTGATGCCCGGACTGCAGCCGGAGGATCAGGAAACGCTGCGGAAGATGCTGGTGACATTTGAAAAACCGAAATACAAAGGAGTACAGAAATGAACGAAAACTATGAAAACGAATCCCTGGAATTTGATGCCGAAATCGAAGACGGTGAAGCACCGGAATATCTGACTCTCAACGGAGAATACAGCTTCGTCGTGGATGACATCATCCGCGGTCAGTTCCCCGGCGGGAAGAAAGTCGGTCCCTGCAACAAGGTCACCGTCTGTATGATCGTAAAGGTACCCGGCAGTCCGAATCAGCGTGTCTGGACCGACCTGCTTCTCTGCAAATCCATGGAATGGAAGCTGTCGAGCTTCTTCCGCTGCATCGGGCTCAAGAAACCCGGAGAGCGGTTCCGCATGGACTTCCGCGCAACGCTCGGCAAAGAGGGAATCGCGGATTTCGAGCCCCGGACCTACGACGGGAAAGACGGGAAGGAACACACCGTCAATGACGTCAAAAAGTTTCTGAATCCTCCGGAATGGCTCCGCGATGCCGAACAGGCCGATGAGGAGGAACTTCCCTTCTGATGGACGAGCTTCTGACGGCATTAAACTTCATAGACCCCAATGACTTGCCGTATCAGAAGTGGCTCTCCGTGGGCATGGCCCTGTATTACGAAGGCTATCCCTGCGAGGTCTGGGATCTGTGGTCGCAAAGCGACCGCAGGTACAAAAAGGGCGAATGCCCTGCCAAGTGGAAAGGCTTCGGCGGCAAGGTCAGCCACCCCACCGCCGGAACCGTCTATGCCCTGGCGAAAGAGAACGGCTGGCAGCGTCCGGAAAAGCAGGAAAAGACCCGGGAGCCGGAGGAGGAGCTGGCGCTTTTTCTCCGGACTCTCTTCCGGCCGGATGACATCGTCGGCTATGT
Organism: Candidatus Limivicinus sp.; assembly: GCA_045616745.1. GTDB lineage: Bacteria > Bacillota > Clostridia > Oscillospirales > Oscillospiraceae > Limivicinus. The sequence continues at coordinate 4,917 of JAZLHH010000015.1, forward strand.
GACGGAATTCCCCGACGGTCGGCCTTCCCGGGGGGTGTATCACCGGACCTGCGGCGAGCTCCTCCGGGAGCTCGCAAAGCATCCCGGGGATCCGGGTGCCGTCATCGGCGACTGGGACCGAAAGCAGGGTGCGCTGATCCGCGTGAATCCGCTGGACGGTGCCGGGGTGAAGAATGAGAACGTGACGGATTTCCGCTACGTTCTGGTAGAGGCGGATTCCCTCTCCCTCCGGGAGCAGGAGCAGAAGCTCCGGGAACTGGAGCTTCCCATTGCCACACTGGTTTCCAGCGGCGGCCGGAGCATTCACGCCCTGGTACATATCGACGCAAAGAATGCTGCCGAATACGCACAGCGGGTGGAGTTCCTTTTTGACTGGCTGCGGCAGCAGGGCTTCCCCGCCGACCCGGCCACGAAGAACCCTGCCCGCATGACGAGGCTTCCCGGCGTTACCCGAAACGGCAAAGCGCAGAAGCTGCTGGACGTGAATCTCGGGCCGAAGAGCTGGGACGAGTTCTGCCGGGGCATTGCCGGGATGGAAGACCGGTTTCGTCTGGATCAGTATTTCTATGATCCCCCGGATCTGCCTGAGGAGCTGATCGGCGGTGTACTCCGCTGCGGGCACAAGATGCTGATTGCCGGGCCCTCCAAGGCGGGCAAGTCCTTCCTGCTTATGGAGCTGTGCATTGCGCTGGCCGAAGGCCGGTCCTGGCTCGGCTTTCGCTGCAAAAAGAGCAAGGTTCTCTATATCAATCTTGAAATCGACAAGCGCTCCTGTCTCCACCGTTTCATCAAAATTTATGATGCCCTGCATATTCCGCCGGCGAATCTGCAAAACATCACGGTCTGGAACATGAGAGGCCATGCCAAACCCCTGGAGGATCTGGTCCCGGACCTGCTGGACTTCATCGTCGGGCAGGGATTCGACGCGGTGGTATTCGACCCGCTGTACAAACTTCTGGGAAAATACGACGAGAATTCCGCCAGCGACATGGCGAATCTCTGCAACGCCTTTGACAAGGTGTGTACCGGAGCCGGTGTGGCCGCCATATATGCACATCAACACAGCAAGGGAGCCCAGGGCGGCAAGAAGGCTCAGGACCGCAGCTCCGGCTCCGGCGTATTCGCCCGGGATCCCGATGCCATTCTGGACATCATCGAGCTGAATCTGACCGACGACCTGAAAAACTTTGTGGCAGATCCCGGCAACA
>JAZLHH010000016.1:0-7248 GCA_045616745.1 Candidatus Limivicinus sp.
CGTGGTTTCCCAGATTTCCGCGGCGTCGTGCTCCACCCAGCCCGGCTGGGGATAGTACTGGGTAAATTCCTTCTGTGCCACGGAGCAGATATTGCCTTCCCTGTCAAAAAGGATACAGCGGGAGCTGGTCGTCCCCTGATCCAGAGCCATGATATAAGCCATGATGCGATCTCCTTCTATTTTCCGAATTCTTCGGCCAGAGCCAGGACTCTGGTCCCGTTGATTTCCAGCTGCTGCCGGCTCAGTTTATGCTTTTTCAGACCTGCCAGCATTTCCTTCACATCCCCTTCGCTGCCGGGCATGAGGAAGTCATTTCCTGCTCCGGCAATCTGCCAGGCATGTGCCGCCGGGTTCTTGGACTTCCGGCTCATGAGAGACTGGGCAATGAGCCAGTCGGTCATCACCACGCCGTCGAATCCCCACTCACAGCGGAGCACATCGTTGATCAGCGCCCGGTTCATGGAGGTGTGGACGCCGTTTACCAGGTTGTAGGACGTCATCAGTGCCTTGGGGGAAGATTCCCGCACGGCGATTTCAAATCCCCGGAGGTAGATTTCCCGGAGCGCACGCTCCGAAACCCGGGAATCATTGCTGTATCTTCTCGTCTCCTGATTGTTGGCGGCAAAATGCTTTACCGTAGCGCCGCAGCGGGGATGCCTCTGCACGCCGCGCACGACGGCGGCGGTGATTTTTCCGGAAATCAGGGGATCTTCCGAGTAATATTCAAAGTTTCTGCCGCAGAGAACGTTTCTGTGGATATTGAGAGCCGGCGCCAGCCACAGATCCACTCCGTACAGCTCCATTTCCGATCCCACCACGTCACCGCAGAGGTCGGCAAATTCTTCATTCCAGCTCTGGGCAATGGCCGTTCCAATGGGAATTGCCGTAGTATACTGCTCCAGAATCTCCGTGTTTTCATCCGTTTTCGGGGCAGCCAGCCGGTTGAGGATGCTGAGAATCACATCCGGGAAAAACTCCGCCATGCTCTCCGGCATCGCCTTGCCCAGGGATCGGGTTCCCTGCTCTGTCCGGATGTATTCCCGGCTCAGGCGAAGACCCGCAGGTCCGTCCGCCATCACCAGACCGTTCCGGCTCTCTCCGGCAGCACCGGCTACGGAGATGCCGGCATCTCCCACGATGCTCTGCAATCCGCCGTTTTCCGAATATCGGCCCACGTTCAGCATGACCAGTTCCCTGTCGCTCAGCTTCTGTACTTCGGGAGAAACGGGATCGGTTCTCTGATAGGAGCAGTTGATTCGGGGAATGCTCTCCGCCTTCAGCTTCAGGCGGGCCAAGGTCTTCTTCGCTTTTTTCCTTGCCGGCTTCCAGTCGGTAAATCCCGGCTTTCCGGGCAGATTCTTCACCCGTCTTGTTACGGCGTCTCTGTCCAGACCGATAACGGTGACCGTCTTCGAATCTGCCGAAGACGTGCCCAGGCGGAGGATATAATTCCCTTTTTCCAGAACATAGCAGGCATCCTTCGTATCAAAAGATGCCAGCTCGCTCATGGCAAAGGAGAGGGTGCAGATCTGCTTCTCTCCGGGCTGCAGCAGCTCCGTTTTGGCAAATGCCGCCAGAACCTGCTTCGGCTGGTCCAGCCTTCCCTGCGGTTTCTCCGCATAGAGCTGGAGCACTTCCTTGCCGGGGTACTTTCCGGTGTTCTTCACTCTTGCCGTTACCGTAACGGTTTCGCCGGTAAGAGATGCCTTCGCCCCGCTGACGGCAAAATCCGTATATCCCAGACCGAAGCCGAAGGGATACAGCGCTTTCTTTCCCACGGAATCAAAGTACCGGTAACCGACATAGATTCCCTCCAGATACCGGGTGGTTTCCTCTTCGGCAAATTCGCCCACAGGGCACACGTCCTCTGCCGAAACCCAGGTCGTGGCCAGCTTCCCGGAGGGCACTGCCTTTCCCAGAAGCAGATCCGCCAGAACGCTTCCGGTTTCCACGCCCAGCTGGGACAGCACCAGAATATTCCCTACGCTCTCCAGACCGGTCAGGTCCACCGGGCCGCCCGCATTGATCACCAGCATGAACTTCTCGTAATGGGCTGCCAGATTCAGAATGTCCCGGCGCTCGCTGTCCGTCAGAAGATAGTCTCCCCGGGTTACGGTCCTGTCCGTTCCTTCGCCGGAGATGCGGGAAAGAACGTACAGCGCAGAATCCGCATCATAGTTCAGCGGAATGTTGTATTCCGGTTCCGGGGCAATCAGCCCCATCCGGTTAAAGGAACCCAGCGGATCCTTCCAGAGCGCTTTTTTCGCCTCCTCCAGAAAGCGCTGCCGGCTCCCGGCGGAGATCCTGTCATAACAGTCCAGCCAGAAGTCCGATGTCAGAGTAAATCCGGCGGACTTCAGGCCTTCTTCCACATTGATGAAGAACCGGGAATTCACTTCCCCGGAGCCGGTCCCGCCCTTGACGGTATGCCGGATTCCGTTGCCGTAAGCCGCAATTGTGCCCGGCATATCCAGAGGGTACTTTCCGTCCCTCCGGAGCAGCACCGCGCATTCGGAGAGGAAGGGCCGCAGTCTGGTCAGATTGGCAGATTCATGTTCGTACATCATAATTCCCCCTCATCAGAGATGAATGATTCCGTTTTCCGTCTTCGACGGCTTCGCAGGCGTCGGGGCAGGCGCGGGTGTGCTTTCCGGGGTGGGTTCGGGCGTCGGCTCCGGGGCCGGCGCTGCCGTCGGCTTCTCCGCCGGCGTCTCCGCAGCTTCGGATGCCGCGGCAGGCTCCGGTTCCGCAATCTGCGTCTGTGCTGCCGGTTCGCCGGATTCCAGCCAGGCCGTCAGCGAGCTTTTGCACCAGCTCAGAATCGGCTGGCGGAAGTACACCAGAGCGGCCAGAATCAGAAGCAGCAGAATCCAGCCGAGAATCCGGCCCGTCAGATTCTTCCGTTTCCGGAAGGCTTTGAAGGCAGACCTCTGGACATCCTTTTCCGAATCCTCCAGTTTGCGGAGGCTCTTGCGCCAGGTCTTCTTCCGGGACTTCCAGCGTTTTTTGAATTCCTTTTTCCCGCCGTTTCTCCGGGCATCCCGCTTTTCGCTCAGATAGGTTCTGGCCTCTTTCCGGGCCAATTTCACATACTGTTTTCTCCGCTCCCGCTCGGAAAGTGCAGCCTGAGGTTCTGCCGGAATCGGCTCGGGCTCTGCCGGAATCGGGTCCGGCTCTTCCGGGGCAGGAACCGCCGGCTGCCAGTCCGCTGCCTTTTCCTCCGGCGCCGGAACGGCGTCAGGGCTTGGGAGCTCCGTAAGATCCGCTGCCGGTTCTTCCGGCAGCGGAATCTCCGGGGCATTCTGGGCAGACGGCAAAGGATTCTGTTCCTTTTTTCTGTTAAAAATACTCATAGCAGTTTTCCGTAAATCTCATAGGCGGCTTCCCCGTAGCAGGAGAAGATCACGTCCATTGCATAGTCCGGATTGGCATTCAGCCAGTCCTTCACGGTATCGACGGCAATCTTTGCCGCCTCTTCATAGGGATATCCGTATACTCCCGTGGAAATTGCCGGAAAGGCAACGGAATGGAGATTATTCTCTTTTGCCAGGTCCAGCGAGTTCCGGTAACAGGCGGAAAGAAGGACCGCATCCTGTTCTCTCGCCCGATAAACGGGACCCACGGTATGAATCACGTGCTTCGCCGGCAGTTTGTAGCCCTTGGTAATCTTGGCTTCTCCGGTTTCGCAGCCGTGGAGCGTAAAGCACTCCTCCAGCAGCTGCTTTCCTGCTGCTCTGTGAATCGCGCCGTCCACACCGCCGCCGCCCAGCAGCGTCTTGTTGGCGGCATTGACGATGGCATCCACCTGAAGCCTGGTAATATCGCCTTTATCCCTGCTGATCATGGTTCTGTCCTTTCCTGAAAACAAACAGTTTGGAAAATACGTAATTGAGGATTACCACCACCGGGGTGGCAATAATATACTTGGAAATGAACTGGTTGCAGCCGATCACGTTGACGAAGAGCCACATGACCACCAGCTCGATGATCCACGTGGAAACACGGGAGGCCGTAAAGCCCAGGAATTCCCTGCCGATTTCCGGGTTGCTGCTGCGGAATACCCAGCGCCGGTTCAGCGGGTAGGCAAACACTACTGCGGCAATCCAGCTGACGGTATTGTTGGCGGCCAGCTTCCAGGGGACCTCCGAATCCAGCACCAGGGAAAGCAGATAGAAGCAGCCCCAGTTCACAACGGTGGTCAGCCCGCCGACGATTACGTAGATAATCAGCTCTCTGTATTTCTGAAACAGTCCTTTGATTTTTTCAGCCATTTTCGCTCTGCGATTCCTTTCCGCGGCAGGCTCCGGTTTCTTCCCCGATGATATAGCGGGGTCTGCCCTTGGTTTCTTCATAGATTTTCCCGATGTAGTAGGCAATAATCCCGATGGAAATCATCACGATCGAGAAGCCGAACATCATCAGGATAATCACCGTGGTGAATCCGCTCTCCGCCACGCCGGCAATCTTCTGCACCAGCGCGATGACGGAGAAGACGAGGGAGATGGCCAGGAGAATGATGCCCATCACCGTAATGATATGCAGCGGCATGGAGGAGAAGGAGGCGATGTTCGTCACCGCATACTTCACCAGCTGCTTCGTGGACCACTTGCTCTCCCCTGCCGTCCGCTCCCGGACGCAGTATTTAACTTCGGTTTTCTGATAGCCTACCCAGTAGCTGAGAGCCCGGAAGAACACATTCCGCTCCGGCATGGCATTGAGGGTATCCACCACCTTCCGGTCCAGCAGCTTGAAGTCGGAGGCGTTTTCCATGTTCATTCCGGTAGCCCCGGAAATCAGGCGGTAGAAGCTGTTGGCCGCGAAGCGGTGAGCGCCGCTTTCCTCGCCCCGGTCTTCCTTGATGCCTTCCACTACTTCATAGCCCTGTTCCCAGAGTCTGTACATTTCCACGATCTTCTCCGGCGGATGCTGGAGATCGCAGTCTATGACCACGCAGCAGTCTCCTGCCGCCTTTTCCAGACCGGCAAACATGGCCGCCTCTTTCCCGAAGTTCCGGGAAAAGCGGATGCCGCGGACACTGCTGTTCTCCGCTGCCGCAGCTTCGATTTCTGCCCAGGTACCGTCCTTCGAGCCGTCGTCCACAAAGAGGAGCTCGCAGGGAATTGCCGCCTCTGCCAGAATGCCGCAGATGGTTTCTGCGGCGGGTCTGATCATTTTTTCTTCATTGTAGGATGGAATGATTACGCTCAGCATCATATCACCTCAAAACATAGACATTGGAAAGGGTATTGCTCAAGATCAGCTCCGCATCCGTCAGACCCGTCTGTTCTTCCAGCACCGGCAGGACTTCCTCCGGGGAGATGCCGGAAGACCACTCACTGTTCACGTCGATGAACACCACCAGTTCTTCCGCGTCTCCCACGTATTCCAGCATTTCGGCAGAAGCGGCGTCGGAAGTGGCAAACACGTCTTCAAAGCGGAGCAGCTGGGTATAGTCCGCCGTCATTGCCGCGAATTTGTTCCGGGTAAGGTAGACTGCCGGGTCTGCATCATACCGGTCAAGCAGTGCATCCGTCTCCAGATTCCAGGGCTGGAGGTATTCCACCTTGCAGCCGGTAAAATTCAGCGTCAGCGCGGCAATCACGGCCAGCACCGCATAGCCGATATGGAGATGGCTCAGAAGCCAGGCTGCCCCGATGATAAATGCGGGGATAATATTATATATGTAGCGTTCCTCCTGGACGGCCGACATCACGGCTATCAGAAACCAGGACAGAAACGCCGGAATCAGCACGATCAGCACATTCCGGTTCAGGGACAGGCGCCGGGTGCACAGCAGGAACACCAGAGCAACGGCAGAAACAATGACCGCCGACTTGATTCCCTGGGTGACAAAATGGAAGTAGCCCAGAAGGCGCTCCGGCCATGCAGAGAAATTGAACAGATTGGCCACGGCCACGCCGCCGGATACCACCTGACCGTTTCCCACGAAGATGTGCTTCAGACTGCCCGGGAACACCGTGACCATCAGGGCAACCCCCAGAACACCGCAGAGCGCAAAGCGCCAGAGCAGCTGCCGGTTCTTCCGGATGATCAGCTCAATGCAGACCAGCAGGCAGAGGAAGAATGCATAATAGACAAAGTAATACTGGGTCATCATCCCGGCAAAAATCGTAAAGCCGATGCGGGTGCAGTACCGGTATTCTCCCGTTTCCAGGAGCCGGATCACATTCAGGATGAGAATGCAGGTAATCAGGGTCAGCAGCCCGTACATGCGAATGTAGATTGCCGTGGAGATGCCCGCATAGCTGAGCCCGTACATGAGCAGGGCCGCGCAGGTCGTAAACCGCTTGTGGAAGAGCGTATTGCAGATTGTCCCGAGGACAAAGAGCGTTGCCAGAAAGATGAAATATTCGAAAATCAGCCCGGTCCACTTGCTGAAGCCCGTTCCCGCAAAGGAAGAAACCAGATGGAACAGCCAGTAATACAGGGGCGGATGCACATCGGCTTCCTGATTATGATATACCGAAGCGAAGTCCAGCACCTCTCCCCGGTCTACCACTGCATAATTCTGCAGGTCTTCCCGGGTCAGAAGGACGTCTTCCAGATCTCCGCCGGCCACATCCCGGAGGTAAGGGGCATTGTGGGAATTGGAAAGCCCGTAGGTATACACTTCATCAATGAAGAATCCGGCCTTGCAATGCCCGTAATAAAAGAACAGGCAGGTAACCAGCAGAACAATGACGAGATAGATCCAGTTCTTTTTTAACCATAATTTCATAAATCTATATTATACTGGAATCCATATGAAATGCAAAGCATTTTTTCCCCCTGCCCGGCTTGCGCCGTACCGGCTTCTCTGCTATACTTGCAGTCATGAAACGGAATGGAGGTGTTTCTGATGAAAACATTCTGCATCTCAATTCCTTCCCGGGATTTATTCCCGATTATATAAAACAGGCAGGATTCCCTGCCTGTATTTTTTAAGGTTTATACCGGAGATTTGTATTTTATCGATGAAATGAAAAATGCCCGGCCGGTGGTCTTCTGACTGATTCGTTGGAGCTATCTGATTGGTTTTTTGCTATAATTAATGATACAAAAAAGCGAATTTGCAAAAATCCAAAGAAATAAATCGCATTAATTGATACAAAAGTAATGACAATTTCAAAATAACACTGTATAATAGATACTGCGGAGGTGAAGGTCGCTTTGAATCACAATCCTTACTATAATCAAAACTATAGGTAGAACTTTACAATACCTTGGACGAGAAGGAAACAGTTGACA
>JAZLHH010000017.1:0-4388 GCA_045616745.1 Candidatus Limivicinus sp.
GAGGAATGGTCGTAAGGTGCTTTCCGCTGTCGCCCTTCATTTTGAAGGGGGACTTGATCTTCTTTGCCGTATCTCTGGCATAAAGCTCATTGCAGAAATTGCGGATCGGCGTCATGTCAAACTCGGTCTGTACACTGGAATCCACATTATCATTTATGGCAATAAAGCGGACATTGTTTTCCGGGAAGACGATATCCGTGTACATTCCGACCTGCAGATAGTTCCTTCCGAGACGGGACATATCCTTTACGATGACGGTCCCGACTTCTCCGGCTTCAATCAAAGCCTCCATTTTGCGGAAATCAGGACGGTCAAAATTCGTACCGGAATAGCCGTCATCAATGAAGAATTGCAGATTCTTGAAATGATGCTGCCGTGCGTACGTTTGCAGCAGTGACCTTTGGTTGACTATGGAATTGCTTTCGCCCTCTCTGCCGTCTTCCTGAGACAGTCTGCAGTAAAGAGCGGTTATCTTATTATCCGTTTGTCTGTTCAATTTTTATACTCCTTTCCGACAATCGGATACGGTATATCGTTTGTCATTGTCTTTGCTGAAAGGTCAGTCATGAAAACAGTACCCCAGCTTGCGGAGAACTTTGTTGATGACTGCCTCGTTTCCGTCAGAAGCAAAATGCCCGACCACTTCGTATTCTGTGTTGCCGTCCCTCTCGGTAAAATCCAGCTTTTTCGGATCGTGGAGCAGATTCTTCTGTTCTCTGCCAGTCTCGATCAGCGGCTGTCGTTCTCTTAATATGCGGTCGATTTCCGGACGTTCAGCGTCCATCCTCGCAAGGAATTCTTCAACCTTTTGTTCTATATCTTTCATTTACTATCTCTCCGTATAAGGGATTGGGGTTACCCCAAAATGCCGCGTGGGGTCCCAAGGCGATGCTTGCTAAACAAAAGACACGCTTGAAGACATGCCTGTGGCATTTCTTCAGCAAGCATCGTCTTTTGCCGTCATAACGGCGTCAGACCGGCAAGCATCGCCTTTGTATATACAAACGCGACTTGCCGTATTTGAGAAACTCCCAAGCCCTATTTCAACAGCGTACCGATGTTGTGAACTGTGCAGACAGCAACGCCCTGGACTCGAAGTTCGTCCACGTAAATGGGCGCATATTTCTTTTGATTCTTGTTGCAGGAATACAGATAATACTGTTCCTTTTCGGTGTCAAAACGAAGCTCTTTCAGGTTGTTCAGGCCGTCATCATAGAGAGCAACAATGATGTCTCCGACCTCAGCCGTTTCCTGCTTTCGGACGATAACGTAATCTCCGGGATAGACACCTGCCTCTGTCATAGATTCGCCTTTGGCTATGAGCGCGAAGAACTCACCTTTCCCGACAAGCGTTTCCGGCATACGAATATACTCGATGATGTTTTCTTCTTCGTAATCTCCGGGGCCGCAGGTAACAGTGCCGAGAACAGGAAGAGCAAAGCTCCCTTTTTCTTTTTCAGTACGAGCCGTCTCAATATTGCGTCTGCCGTTGTAATTGAGCTGTCCAGACTCTTTCATTGCACAAAGGTAGCGGTGTACGTTGGTTGTTGCGATCCCCGTCCCTGCAGTGATATCTCTGACAGACGGCACCCTGCCGTTTTCGTCATAGTATTCGTTGATATATTTGAGAATGATCTGTTTGATCTCTTCGTTGAGCTTTCTCATAGCACACCTCCCGAAACCGAGAAACAAAGTGTTCCGCATAGATAGTATAGCCGAATAGAAGGTAAAAGTCAATATAGAGGAACATAATGTTCTTGAAATTACGAAGATGAAGTGATATAATATATACGGGGTAGTTTAATTACTTCCAAATCATGAAGATATTGAGAAAAAGGCGCAGAGAGACAAATTTGTTATCCATGTATAGAATTAAGGAGGAATAATATGCCGTCACCTGAAAAATTCAAAGAGATACTCGGTGAATTCAAAGTCAGTCAGGAAATCATTGATGAAATGTACATTGGCTTTGATGGAATCGTTTCCAAGACGAGCAAGAAAATCAAGTCTTCTTTTTTCAATCATGCCTTGACTGTGATGAATGAAAAACTGCCGCCGGAACAGGTGCAGGAAATCATCGAGGCCAATGCCTGCTGCAAGAGCGGTGCACGCGAAAGAGCGTCGAAGGCCTTCGCAAAAGAATACACAAATCTCAAATTGGAAGAAAAACTTTCAATTATCAGTCAAAAACCTGAGCTTTATATGGGACAGGCGCATCTTGATGAGAGCGGCGATATCATCGTCACAGGTGCTGGGATTCACAATGGCATAAAATACGAATGTGTCTGCCCTACCATAAGTAAAGTGAAGCGGGACTATGCCATTCCCCGCGAATATTGCTACTGCTGTGGAGGGCACTTCAAGTACCACTATGAGATCATGCTCGGAGTAAAACTGAAGCTTGCGGAAATAGTCAGTTCCCCGCATGACACGGACGGTGAAATGCCGTGCGTATTCAGGTATGAGATTCTGCAGGTTCAGGCACTGTCTGAACATGGAGAAATATAAAAGCTTCCGTGACTCTGCAGGACGGAGAGGCCATTGACTATAAGTGGCTGAACAGAATAGAGCAAAAAAAGTCGAGACACACAGAAAGCGTTATGGTAATATATGCTCACAAGGAGGTGAGCTGATGGATGGGCAAAGAAAAGCTGTTCGACTGATGCAGATTTATATCAGGGAACACATTAACGAGAAAATTTCTCTGGAAGATATTGCAAAAGCTGGATCGTTTTCTCCATGGTATGCAAGAAAGCTGTTTATCAATTATCTTGGGATCAGCCCTGCAGCCTATGTGCGGCGATTAAAGCTGTCAAACTCGGCGCTGGAGCTGCGTGATAAGAAATGCAATATTCTCGAGCTTGCCATGAGCATGGGTTTCGGAAGCGTTGACGGTTACCAGCGTGCTTTCAGGCGAGAGTTCGGCTGCAACCCCGGAGAATATGCTGACGGCCCTGTTCCAATCTGGCTTTTCACACCGTACCTCATCTCCGATACAGAAAGGAACGTGAGCATTATGAGCGAAACGAGAAGTATTTTCATTCAGGTGATCAGAAAACCGGCACGGAAAGTGCTGGTCAAAAGAGGCGTTATGGCAACCGACTACTGGACGTATTGCAACGAGGTCGGCTGTGATGTGTGGGGGCTGCTGATGAGCATAAAGTCGATCAGCGGTGAACCTGTGTGTCTCTGGCTTCCGGAGCATTTGAGAAAGCCTGTGACAAACGAGTATGTGCAGGGCGTCGAAGTGGAAGCGGATTATTCTGGAACGATTCCTGAGGGCTTTGATATCATCGACTTACCGGAGGCTGATTACCTTCTTTTCAGAGGTGAGCCTTTTGCGGAAGAAAATTTTGCGGAAGCTATTGATGAAATCTGGAAGGCCGAGAAGACATATGATCCGGGATTCATCGGCTATGAATGGGACGATAACAACCCGAGAATACAGCTGGAGCCTGTCGGAAGCAGAGGATATATTGAACTGGTTCCGCTAAAAAAGATACAATAATCTGAGATCGTATTATTTTGTATAGACACACAGCTCCCGGTTTGTCGAGCGGATGTGGTGGCAGTTAAATATTAGTTTCTCGGTCATCCGTCTGGCAGATATATTTCTCTTGATAAACAGAAAATCAAATTTATATGACACAAGAGAGGCCAATATGACCTCTCTTGTCTTTTGAAAATATGAAATTGTTTAATATACCGTATCGATTGTCCAAACAACTTTGAAACATTCGTTACGGACACTTGCCATCTCGGAAAGGGCCTTTTTTACTTTAATCTCTTTCGGTGCTTCCGGATCCTTTGCGGCGCAGCACTGCGCCCTTCGGGAGCATCCCGAACAATTCTCACATCTGTAACAGGTGGAAACGACTCCGTTCCTGTCAGTGCTTTCGTAAATCCGTGAAAGGGCTCTGCCTTCCGCGCAGATATAGCTGTCATTCCCGGCATCATACCTCATGTTTTCAGGCCGGCCGATCTGAAGCTTGTATTTCTTCGTTTTTGCCTGTTCGTAATTTGCCGGCTTGATGAAACTCATCTGCCCCTTCTTCTCAAGATATAGATAGTTTTCCAGACTTTCGTATCCGGCGTCTGCGACTACCTTTTCATATCTGCATCCGTGCTGTGAAGAGATTTCTTCCAGAAACGGCGCCAGTGTGCCGAAGTCTGTCCGGTTGCTGAACACCTCTATGCCGGTAATATATTCACTGTTCACTGCTATCTGAACATTGTATGCAGGTTTCAGCTGCCCGTTTCGCATGTGGTCTTCCTTCATCCGCATGAATGTGGCATCCGTGTCCGTCTTGGAATAACTGTTGCGATCCGTGCCCATTATCTCAAGCTGGCCTTCATATCTTGCCCATTTCTGTTCAAGGTCATGCAGA
>JAZLHH010000018.1:0-45499 GCA_045616745.1 Candidatus Limivicinus sp.
TCCGCTGTGGGTATTTTTATCCGCAAAATTATGAATCTTGAATGATGAATGATGAATTGAGGTAGGGCCACGGGCCCGGCTTTATTTGAATCATAATCAGTGATTTGCCCTGCAAATCATTCCACAATTCTTAATTCATAAATCATAATTCATAATTCAAAAAACGACGAGAAAGGATGTAAGGAGTTTTTATGTTTCTGTTTTACGGGCCGTCGTGCATGGAACCGATTGAGGACCGCTATGACGAAGAAGAATACTTCGATGAGATGGTTGACCGTCTGTGGGACGAGAAAGTGGACCGGGAAATGGAAGCGCTGGAGTCAGTGAATAACTGGAGTCAGTGAATAACGAATAACTAATAGTTAACAGTTGTGGTAACCCTCTCCACCACTGGCGTGGTCCCCCTCTCCCTGCACGCAGGACGAGGCTTTTTTATAATCAAAATCGCTCCCTCGTTGTGAGGGAGCTGGCGGCGTAGCCGACTGAGGGAGTACTTCAATTGTTAGTTATTCACTATTAACTATTCACTGAAGAAAGGAGTAATTATATGTTAGCAAATCTGAAAAAAGACCACTACACCCGGACCTGGGAGAATCCGGAGGATTTTCCTTCCTGGGAAAGTGACGAGGAGACCGTCCGCTTTGACATGCAGTATCTCTTTGAGGAGATCCGGCAATGGGTCAACAGCCTCATTGACAACATCAAAGGTGCCAATATCCCCTTCGGCCCGGTAGAGGGCATTGCCGGGGATTCCGTGGAGGACGGGATGATCGACATGAAGCGCCAGCTGGATGAAGCCGTCATCGGCGGGCTGGTACCGGACCACAGCATCACCCTGGAAAAGCTGGATGACGACGTGATTGACAAAATGGAAGAGCCGGTCGATACCGACCGGCTGGTAGATGACTGTATTACAGAAGATAAGATTGCAACCAACGCCGTGAATACGGCCAACTGCCCCAATCTGCAGGCAAGACGCATCCGCATTATCTCCGGGGAAGTGAAGTTCAACGGGCAGACCGGCGTATTCACCTATCCCTTTGTCACGTCGGACAGCGCCGTCATGGCCGTGCCCACGGACGGGAGCTTTACGGACTGGACCAATGCCGGGGTGCATTACTATTCTGCCTCCGCCGGACAGGTCAACTTCCGCAGCGTTACGAGCCTCGGCACAAGGAGCCTGTTTGCCCATATGGTGATTTTGAACTAATATAGGTATAAAGGACGGTTCCGCGGTATCACTTACCGTCCTTCCCATCCCCTCAGCCGATGGAAGCGGCAGTTCCCCTTAGTCTATAAGGAGAGCCCTGAAAACTCGGTATTTTGAAAAAAGGCAGTTATTGCGTTTATCAAAAGCTATTCATAAATCGCCAATCAACAGTCATGAAAAGGTTCGCAGGGAATGAACTGCGGACCTTTTCTCCAGAGATTAAAACAAAACCAAAGCAGATTAATTGCACTCCGATAATGATAAAGCAAACCCTCCCGGAAATTTTCCGGGAGGGTTTGCTGTCCATGGTACTAAGAGCATCAGCGTTCCGAAGCGATGCAAATCAGGTCATCAGAAGCATCTGTCATATTGCAGAAGCTCTGGTCACAGCCTGCGCAGACACCGGTACGGAAGGGGGCAATGGCCTTGTTCAGCGGGCAGCGCTCGATGAGCTTGCAGGGAAGATGCGAGGCAGCAATTTTATCATACTTCTTCTCGGAGGTACGCATGGCACCGCCGTTGACCTGACTCAACTCTTCTTCACAGCATGCACAGTTTTCCTTCAGGGAATCATTCATTCTATAATCTCCTTTCATTTGCCGGATTACAATCAGTAATACGCAACACTTGCAGAAATGATACAATTTTTATGCAAAAAAAACAAGAAAATCCGAAACAGGCAGAGAAAATTTTACAGCAATGCTCCCACGGGCTTTGCAGATACGCAAAAACCGTATTCATTTTCCAGGCCGGCAAGGAAGTCTTCCGAAAAGTCCGTGTCCGGCGGGAAGAGTGCGAAGACGGCGGAACCCGTTCCTGTCATGATGCTGCCCAGGGCTCCGGCATCGAGCAGGCGGCTTTTGATTTCCCCAATCTGCCGCATACGCCGGTCGGGAACGTCCTCAAAGACGTTGTACATCCGGCGGGCAACGCCGGAAAGATTTCCGGCCCGGAGGGCATCGGCAATACCCTGGGTGTCTGGGCGAATTTTGAGCTTCACGCTGTCAATGGCATGGAAGAGCTCCGGTGTGGAGACGGAAAAGGAAGGCTTGACGACGAGAATTTCGCAGGGAGGCAGCGGCGAAAGCGGCGTGAGAATCTCCCCCCGCCCCTGGGCCAGCGCCGTTCCGCCGAGGACGCAGAAGGGAACGTCCGACCCGACCCGGGCAGAAAGTGCCAGCAGCTCGTCCCGGTCCAGCGGTTCGCCGTATTCCCGGTTCAGCGCGCGGAGCACGGCAGCGGCATCGGCGGAGCCGCCGGCCATTCCGGCACCGACGGGAATCTGCTTGCCGATCTCGATGCGATAGCCCTGGTCCTCTCTGCCGATTGTGTGCAGGAAGAGCCGGGCGGCCTTCACGGCCAGATTCCGGTCATCTCCGGGGATGTAATAGAGACCCGTGCGGGCAGAGATACTCCCGTCCTCCGACGGGTGCAGAATCACCTCATCGCAGAACGAGATCGTCTGCATGACCATGAGCATGTCATGATACCCGTCCTCCCGGGCACCGGAGACGTCCAGGGAAATATTCAGTTTCGCATAGGCTTTTTCCGCAATCATGTTTTCACCCTGGTCAGGGGTTCCTCTTTGGCATTGCTCTTGATAACCAGAGGCACGCTCTCCACAATCAGGGAGGAAGTATCGAGACCGTACCACTTGACCCGGTTGCCCGCCAGGGAACGAATGGCATATTTTGCCTTCAGAAGGAAGAAATCAGACTTGGACAGCTCCGGCGAGGACTGAACGGCCTTCTTCATCAGGCAGAACTTGAAGCTGCCGACATTTGTGCTGCCGTAGATGGAATAGTCCCGGGGCTGCAGGGGAAGCTCGCCGGTCGCCATGAGATCTCCGACGATCTGGCGGAGATACATATTGACCCGCTGCGGCTCCTTGAAGCCGAGATTCAGACGGACACGGTAGAGGAAGTCCGTACCGTAGGTGTCCACTTCATATTCGCGGGTGTGGGGTTCGTCATCCACATTGACGCTGATGAGCCAGTAGGCCTTGGCCCTTTTGGGGGATTTGTCCAGAATGGAATAGAGGATATCCCGGTCCACAGTGTCATCGTCTTTCGTACCGTTTTCCACGTAGACCAGATTGGGGCAGGTTTCGGATACGGAATCGTCATCATGGAGCTTCTGCAGGCGGTCCACAAAGTCCGGCAGATGCAGACGGACGGCGTGTTCATTCTCCAGGGCCGTGCCCCTGTGCCACACGAGCATAACGAAGAAGATGAGCAGCGCAATGGCCACCGTGACGTAACCGCCGATGGTGAACTTGCTGAGGCTGGAGATAAAGAACACCGCTTCAATAGCGCCAAACACGAGAAGAATGACTACAGAGAGAACCGGCCGGTTCCGGTTGTGCCGGAGATAGACGGAAAGAAGCAGCGTGGTCATCAGCATGGTAGCGGTAATGGCCAGGCCGTAGGCCGCCTCAATCTTTTCGCTGCTGCGGAAGTAGAGGACGACGGCACTGCAGCCGATCCACATGAGAAGATTCACCGCGGGGATGAAAATCTGACCTTTGGTTTCCGAGGGGAACTGCACCTTGAGATGGGGCATCAGATCCAGCCGGATCGCTTCGGACACCAGCGTATAGGAACCGGAAATCAGAGCCTGGGAGGCAATGACCGCCGCCATGGCAGAAAGAAGCACCGCAACGGGCCGGAGCACTTCCGGAAGCATCATGAAGAAAGGATTGAGCTCTCCGGCAGTCACACAGCCGGCACCGCTCTGAATAATCCAGGCACCCTGCCCCAGATAATTGAGAAGCAGGCAGATTTTAACGAAGGGCCAGCTGGAATAGATATTCTCCCGGCCTACATGCCCCATGTCGGAGTAAAGCGCTTCCGCGCCCGTGGCCGCCAGGAAGATGCTGCCGAGAATCATGAAGCCTTTTTTGTTGTACGGGCTGAGGAGCAGCCGGACGGCGCGGAGGGGATTGAAGGCGCGGAGAACATTCCAGTTCGCTGTCATGTTGAAAAGGCCCGTAAGCCCGAGGAACAGGAACCAGACCAGCATGCAGGGGCCGAAGGCTCTGCCGATCTTCCCCGTACCCGCACTTTGCGCGGCAAAGAGGGCGGTAATGATCAGAAGGGTAATGAGAATCACCTTTGCCTGGCCTTCTCCCAGCAGCCGCTCCATGACGGAAATGCTGCGGAGACCTTCTACTGCCGTGGTAACAGTAACGGCGGGCGTCAGAACCCCGTCTGCCAGCAGGGCGGCGCCGCCCAGCATGGCCGGGAAAATCAGCCATTTGCCGCATCTGTAAACCAGGGTATAGAGGGAGAAGATGCCGCCTTCCCCATGGTTGTCTGCCTTCATGGCGATGAGAACGTATTTAATCGTCGTCAGGAGGGTGACGGTCCAGATAATGAGAGACAGGGATCCGATAATGAATTCACTGTTGACCTGAGTGACCCCGCCGTTGCCTTCGATGATGGACTTCATGACATAGAGCGGGGAAGTCCCGATATCGCCGTAGACAATGCCGATGGTAATCAGGAACATGGCAAAGGAAAATTTCTTTTTCTTTTCTGTTTTCACGCAATCAAACCTTCTGTATATAATGTTTATAAAAAAATAAAAGCGCTGTATTACACAGCGCAGCAGGTACCGCTCCGAACCTCTTACGCCGACGAGATTAGCTGTCGGGCTCGAGGAAGAGGTCCTCTAATTCTGCAGGAAGCTGCAGAACATTCGCCCCGGAAATTGGGTCTCCCGCTGCCGAAAAACGGCATTAAGCAGATAATAATATACCAATTTCCGAGGCGTATGTCAAATTATCTCTTGCGGAGGAGACGGCCGGCGAGAATCAGCATGGGATAGATTTCCAGCCTGCCGAACAGCATCGTCAGCGTCATGGCTATCTTGGACAGAGCGGAGAATGCCGCGAAGTTTCCGGCCGGCCCGATCTGCGCCGAAAGGCCGGGACCCACATTGGAGATGCACGTGACGGCGGCGGTGAAGCCGGTGAGAAAATCAAAGCCGTCAAAGGACAGCAGGAAGGTGCAGATCAGAATAATCAGCATGTAGAGGAAGAAGAAGGAACACACGGTTCCGGTGACGCTCTCCTCCACACAGCGCCCGTCCATCCGGACGGCGCGGACCCGCTTCGGGGAGACCATCCTGGCAATATCCGCCCGGGCGTCCCGGGCCAGAATCATGACGCGGGAAACCTTGAGCCCGCCGCCGGTGCTGCCTGCGCAGCCGCCGATGAACATCAGCGCCAGAAGAATAATCAGCGTGTAACCCGGCCAGAAGGTGAAGTCCGCCGTTGAAAAGCCCGCGGTGGATATAATGGAAGCCACAGTGAAGAAGGCATAGCGGAAGCCCTGGCCGATGCCGCCGCAGCTGACGGAAATGCCGAAGGCAACGGCAGCGGTTGCCAGCGCAATGATCAGCAGATAGCAGTGCAGCTCCTCGCTTTTAAGGGCTTCCCGAACCCGCCCGATGAGCATCAGGTAGTACAGATTGAAGTTGATGCCGAAGAGCACCAGGAATACGGCAATGACCATCTCGATATAGGTACTGCCGTAGGCACCGACGCTGGCATTCCGGGTGGAGAATCCGCCGGTCCCTGCCGTGCCGAAGGCATGGAGCAGGGCGTCAAAGAAAGACATCCCGCCGCAGAGGAGCAGAATCGTTTCCGTCAGCGTCATGACGGCGTACATGACATAAAGAATGCGGGCGGTGTCTTTTGCCCGGGGCACCAGCTTGCCGACGACCGGGCCGGGAACCTCCGCCTTCATGATGTGCATGGAGTAGTCGCCGCTCATGGGAAGCACCGCCATGACGAAAACGAGAACGCCGAGACCGCCGATCCAATGGGTAAAGGACCGCCAGAAGAGACAGCCGTGGGACATTGCCTCCACGTCGGTCAGAATCGTAGCGCCGGTGGTGGTAAAGCCGGAAACCGTTTCAAACAATGCATCGAGATAACGGGGGATCTCGCCGCTGAAGACAAAGGGAAGCGCCCCGATCAGGGACATGAAAATCCAGGTCAGGCTGACGGCAACGAAGCCTTCCCGGGCATAGATGGCCCGGCTCTTCGGACGGACCAGAAGAAAAAGCCCGGCAATGAGGGCAGAAATCGCTGTTGTCAGCAAAAACGGCAGCACCGGCTCCCGAAAGCAGAGCGCCGCAACGGCCGGAAGCAGCAGCAGCGCGGAAAAGAGCAGCAGCGTCAGCCCCAATATGCGAAAAATCATCCGGTAATTCATAATGATTCGAAGATATCCTCCAGCTGCTGGACCTTGCCGGCAAGACTGACAATGATGGCATGATCGCCGGGGAGAATTACCGTACTGCCTTCCGGCACCAGGCATTCCCGACCCCGAATCAGCGCGGCAATCAGCGTATCCGGACGGAAATGCAGTTCCTTCAGCGGAATGCCGGTGAAGGAGGATTCCTGATCCACCGTGAATTCCAGGGCCTCCGCAAGGCCGCCGGCCAGATAGTACATGGCCTCGATGCTGCCGATGCCCTGGGAGTTGCAGAGGGCCCGGACATAGGCGGTAACCCTGGCAACCGAGGCATCCCGGGGAACAAAGACTCCGTCAATCCCGAATTCGGGGAGGGCATCGATGAAGCCGGTCCGGTCAATCCGGGCAATCGCCTTGGCAGCACCCCGGGTCTTGGCGTAGGCAGCCGTGATGATGTTGTCTCCGTCATATTCCGAGAGCGCGACAAAGGCATCGGAAGAGCACAGGCCTTCCTCCTCCAGCACGGTGCTGTGCATGGCATCGTCACAGAGGATGACGGCATCCGGCAGAATATTGCAGAGCTCCCGGCAGCGGGCGGAGTTCTTTTCAATAATATACACGGCAATGCCGCAGAGCATGAGAATCTGGGCCAGATAGACGGCAATCCGGTTTCCGCCGAAGAGAAAGACCCGCTTCACGGGTTTTTCATACGCCCCTGCCCGGGCAAAGAACTTCTTCATTTCCGCGGCGCTGCCGGTAAGGCTGAGCCGGTCCCCGGCACGGATGACAAATTCCCCGTTCGGCACCAGGGCGGAAGCATCCCGCTCCACGAGCGATACCAGAATACGGGCATTGCATTCCCGGCGGAGATCCCGGATGCGGAGCCCGTCCAGCTTTTCGCCGGGCCTGATCTTATGCTCGGCAATCTCCAGAGAGCCCTTGGAAAAGGCATCGACGCGGGTGGCACCGGGGAACCGGAGCACACGGGAGATTTCAAGAGCACATTCCTGCTCCGGATTGAACAGGAGCTCCAGCCCCAGCGCCTCGCCGAGAAAGTCGGCATTGTCCCGGTACTGGGGATCGCGCACCCGGGCAATCACGTGCTTCGCGCCCAGCTTCCGCCCGGTAATGCCGCAGACCATATTCACTTCGTCACTTTCCGTGGCGGCAATTAAAAGATCCGCCCCCGCAGCGCCGGCTTCGGCCAGCACGGAGGGCACCGAGGCATTCCCCTCGAGACAGATGACATCCAGAGAACCGGAGATGGCACTGACGGCATCCGGGTTCCTGTCGATGATGGTAATGTTGTGGCCTTCGCCGGAGAGCTGCTCCGCAACAGCACCGCCGACAGCGCCGGCGCCGGCAATAATAATTTCCATGGCATGCTCCGTTAAAGAATCAGATTTCCTTGGATTTATTATATCACATTTGGTGTCTTTGTGATAAAATTATAGAAAAATAACCGAAGAAAGGGCAGATTATGGAGAAAATACAATCGGAATCCAGGCTCAGCTTCCTGGAAGCCGCCGGAATCATTGTGGGGCACGGCGTCGGTGCCGGCATTCTGGCAGTGCCTTACCTGGCCTCCTTCAACAGTCTCGGCAGCATCCTGCTCGTGCTGGGCTTCTGCTTTCTGTTCAATATTGTGCTGCATCTTCTGATTGCCGAGCTTTCTCTGAACAACGGCGGTGCGCAGTTCGTTCGCTGCTTTGACAGAGAACTGTTCGCCGGGAAATTCAAGAAGGTATTTACCTGGCTCGCCTTCGGCCTTCTGGGGCTTTCGGTCATCGTCAATGTGACGGCCTTTCTGACCGGGGCAGCCGCCGTGTTCCGCAGCTGGTTCAGCCTCCCCGATGTTCTCGGCATGCTCCTCTTTTACGTCATCGGGGCAGGGGTGGTATTCATCGGGATGAAGCTCGTGGGCATCTGCGAGAAATACGCGGTGATTTCCATGGCAATAGTGGTAATCATTCTTTTTGTTTCGGCACTGAGGGGTTCCGTTCACCCGCTGCCCCGGCAGATGCAGGGATTCAACAGCGCACTGGCGCTGTTCGGCTCAATCAGCTTTTCGCTCTCCGCGGTCATGAGTACGCCGCAGGTGGTGAAGGGGCTGGACGGAAACCCGAAGAAAATCCGGGACGCCGTAATTCTCGGGCTGGCAGTGAATGCGCTGCTGATCCTCTTTGTTACGCTGACGACGCTGATCGGCGCGGGTGCGGAGAACATTACGGAAGACGGGGCACTGGTGGACCTGTCCAGGGCTTTGGGCGGCTGGGTCAGCATTGTCGGATACATCTTCACGCTTCTGGCACTTGCCACGTCCTTCTGGGCCAATACGCTGAACCTCCGGGACATCATCAGCGAGCAGACGAAGTGGAGCCGGAAGCTCAGCTGGCTGGCAGCATCGCTGCCCTGCCTGATTCTGGCGCTCTTCTCCGTATTCGGATTCGTTACCCTGACCCGGTTTGCCGGCGTGATTCAGGTGGTTACCGGGCTGGGAATCATCGTGGCTTATAACCTGTCCCGCAGGAGAACAGGAGCATCGGCACTGCTGGGCAAGCTGGGTACGCTGCCGTTTCAGATTGCCGTTGCCGTCTGCACACTGCTGGCTACAGTCGGGTCTATGATAGGAGTTGGTTGATATGATGTACCGTCGCATTTTCGGAAGAACCGCACCCCGGGGCGAGAAAAGAACCCATGACGAGATGTACTACGTCCACCGGGACACCGCGAAGCTGCAGCTCCGGAACTCCCGGAAGGAAACATACACGCTGACGACCCCGGAGGGTCTGAAGCTGAAAGGCTTTTACTATCCGGCGGAGAAGGAACCTTCCGGAAAGATCGCATTTATCGTGCACGGATACCGTTCCACCGGCGCGGAAGCTGCCGGCATCTTCCGGAAGATCTGGCACGATCGGGGTTTTGACATCTTTGCCCCGGACAATCCTGCCTCCGGGGAGAGCGAAGGAGACTTCATCAGCTTTGGCTACTATGAAGGGGAAGCCGTTCTCATGTGGCTGCAGTTCCTTCTGATGCGATTCGGCGAGGATGTGGAAATCATTCTCCAAGGCTTCTCCCTGGGCGGGGGAACGGTTCTGTCCGTCAGCGACCGCATTCCGCCCCAGGTAAAGTTCATCATTGACGACTGCGGCATTGCCGGGGCGGAATCCTGCCTCCGTGGCAGGCTGGGGGCAATGTACCCGGTGATGAACGGCATGGTTCTGCTGAAGCATGATTTCCGGTTCAGCCTGGGCATGACGGAAGTGATTCCCCACCTGAAGAAGGCAAAATGCCCTGTGCTCTTCGTCCACGGAACGAAGGACGGTACAGTTCCCCTGAAGACGACTCAGGAGCTGGCAAGAAACTGCCCCACATACCATGAGAGCTTCTATGTCCCCGGAGCGGGGCACGTGGAAAGCGTTTACCGGAACCGGAAGGGCTATGAAGAGAAAATTGACGAATTTCTGGAATTCTTTTCCTGATACAGTATATAAGGTATAAGAACAAAATGACGGATTTTAACAGTTTCAGCAACCGGTCGCTCATCGATGCCACGGCGCATGAAATCCTCGGGAAGATTCTCTCCGGGGAGCTGAAGAGCGGCGAATGGCTGCCGCCGGAGCGGGAGATGGCGGAGCAGATGGGAATCAGCCGCAGCACATTGCATCAGGCAATTCTGCAGCTGGAGAGCCAGGGCTTCCTGCGGATTGTCTCCCGAAAAGGGACGCAGATTCAGGACTATCGGAAAACGCCCACCTCCCAGTCTATCCTGGCCGTCATGACCTACGGCAATCTGGACGAGGCGGACGAGCTGCTGTACCGGGATCTGATGGATACCCGGCTGTGGCTGGAAACGGAATGCGCCAGGCGGGCCTGCACGCATATCTACCAGAGCACGCTGGATGAAATGGAGGCAATCGTCGGGCAGATGACCATCCCCGATGTGGACAGAACGGCCCTGGTCTACCGCTTCCATCTGCTGCTGACGAGAGCCTCCGGCAACAGTATTTATTCCATGTTTTTCACCGGGTTTGAGCCGGTGCTGAAGGAGTTTATCGGCATGCACTACAACTCGGAAAGCGTGGATATTGAGGATATGGCCAGGCGCCACGGGGAGCTTCTGGCGCACATCCGGAGCCGGAACCCGGAGAAGGCCGCGGAATGTGTGCAGGACATTATCAGCCGGGGAATCTCGGTTCTGGACGATATGCGGAAGTAATTCTCTGTCACATTGCCCAAAAAACCGGCGGCGCGGAAACGCAAACCGGGAGAAAATGACAAATTGTCATAAAGCTTCCAAATTATGTTGACAAAAACCCGGCATCGGTTATAATGTCGGTAACTGAACAAAGTATGATAGAGGTGCGATAGCCAAGAGTATCTCCCGATATGCGCAGGGAAGCGCGGGGGAGAAAGGGGTCGTCGCCGAAGGGTATTGAGGTTCCCTCCTCAGTATGCCTGGGTCGCCGGAGAAGATCCGGCGGACTGTCGCAGATTTCTGCGGAGCGCTGTCGTGACTTTCGGAATAGGATTTCTGATTATTCCCGTCGTGAACAGTATCTGCTCTGTTCACGATTTTTTTATCAGGAGGTACATGATATGTACGGAACCTTTTGGGCGCTGATTCCTCCGATTTTTGCCATTGTGCTGGCACTGATCATCAAGGAAGCCTATTCCTCGCTGTTCCTGGGCGTTCTGCTCGGAGCAATGTTCTGCGCAAGCTTCAATCCCGTAGGCACGCTGGACACCATTATCAATGACGGTCTGGTTGCCTCCATTGCCGACAATGCCGGCATTTTCCTGTTCCTGGTGCTGCTGGGAATCATCGTGGCGCTGGTGAACAAGAGCGGCGGCAGCGCTGCTTTCGGCCGCTGGGCAGAAGCCCACGTCAAGACCAGAGTGGGTGCCATCCTGGCAACCTTTGCTCTCGGCGTTCTGATTTTCATCGACGACTACTTCAACTGCCTGACCGTCGGCGCGGTAATGCGCCCCGTAACGGACGGGCACAAGATCTCGAGAGCAAAGCTGGCATACATGATTGATGCCACGGCAGCTCCCGTCTGCATGATTGCCCCGATTTCTTCCTGGGCCGCTGCAGTCTCCGGCGTGGCCAACGATCTGGACACCGGCATCTCCGGCATTCAGCTCTTTATCCGGGCCATCCCCTTCAACTTCTACTCTCTGCTCACCTTCGTCTTCATCGTTGCGCTTGCGTTCATGAAGTTCGATTACGGCCCGATGGCCCTCGCCGAGAAGGCGGCACGGCTGGAAGGCAAGCTGGGTGCGCTCGAACAGAAAGAAGAGCAGCAGGCAAATCCGAAGGGCAGAGTTATTGACCTGATTCTCCCCGTTGTTGTTCTGATTATCTTCAGCGTTATCGGCATGATTTACGTCGGCGGCTACTGGGACGGCGCATCCTTCATCGATGCCTTCGGCGATACGGACGCTTTCGTGGCACTGCCCTGGGCCGGCGTGATTGCACTGATCTTCGCAATTGCTTACTTCCTCATCCGCAGAGTCATGAGCTTCAAGGAAGCCATGGAATGCATTCCCCAGGGATTCATCGCCATGGTGCCGCCGATTATGATTCTTGTGCTGGCAACCTCTCTGAAGAGCATGACCTCCACGCTGGGCGCTGCGGAATTCGTACACGGCCTCATGGAAGGCGCGGCTGCCTCCCTCTACAGCATGCTCCCGGCCATCATCTTCGCTGTGGCATGTGTGCTGGCCTTTGCCTCCGGCACAAGCTGGGGTACTTTCGGCATTCTGATACCCATCGTTGTTGCCATCTTCCCGGCAGACAGCAAGCTTCTCATCATCGGCATCTCCGCCTGCTGCGCCGGCGCTGTCTGCGGCGACCACTGCTCTCCGATTTCCGATACCACGATTATGGCCTCTGCCGGTGCGGAGATGAACCACCTGGAGCACGTCTCCACGCAGCTGCCCTACGCGGTCTCGGTTGCCATCCTGAGCTTCGTTACCTACATCATGGCAGGCTTCGTGCAGAACGCGCTGATCTGCTTCCTCTTCGGCGCTGTGATTACCGTTGCCGCCCTGTTCGTCATCCGGAAGGTAGAAGCCGGAAAGCAGGGAGCCTGATGCCAGGTTATACCAGAGTTTCTAACGATACTACATCTTGTGGTAGAATTGGTAACAAGACGGTAAAAATTATCAAAATATAGTGTTTTCTGTTGACAAGCGGAACCCACCACATTATTATGTGTAATGCACGAATTATGACGGAGGGTCTCCGCTTGTTTATTTCCGGCCTTCAAAAGCTGACACTGCTGGATTTCCCCGGGAAGGTTGCCTGTACGGTATTTACCTCCGGGTGCAATTTCCGATGCCCCTTCTGCCACAATGCCCCTCTGGTTCTTCCGGAGCGCCTGGGCTGTGATGTGACGGAGGAAGAGGTGCTCTCGTTTCTGAAAAAGCGGGTCGGTATTCTGGATGGCGTGGCCGTCACCGGAGGAGAACCTCTGCTCCACAGAGAAATCGATGCCTTTCTGGAACAGGTCAAGAGCCTGGGGTACAGCGTGAAGCTGGATACCAACGGCTCCTTCCCCGACCGCCTGATTTCCCTCGTGGAAAACGGGCTTGTGGACCGGGTTGCAATGGACATCAAAAACGCCCCGGAAGAATACGGGGTGACGATTGGCCTGGAGCAGCCGGACATGGAGGCCATCGGCAGGAGCAAGGACTTTCTGCTTTCCGGCAAGGTGGAGTATGAATTCCGGACCACGGTAGTGAAGGGGCTCCACACGGAGGAGAGTCTGATTTGTGCGGCACAGTGGATTGCCGGCGCCAGGGAGTATTACCTCCAGCAATACAAAGATTCCGGCGACGTCATTGCTCCGAATGGTCTCGGCGCATATGACGAAAAGGAAATGAACGCATTCGCTGCCGCGGTGGGCCAATGGGTCCCCTCTGTCAGGGTCAGAGGCGTCTGAATGCAGACTGAGTATGAGTAAATGAGAAACGGAGAAGAGAAATGTACAATCAGGTAACGAAGAGAGACGGCAAAGTTGTCGAGTTTGATATTACGAAAATTGCCGCAGCCATCCGCAAGGCTTTTGAAGCCACAGATACGGAATTCAATGACAGCGTCATTGACTTTCTGGCGCTCAAGGTAACATCCGACTTCCAGCCCAAGATTGCCAACGGCAAAATCGCAGTGGAAGATATCCAGGACAGCGTGGAAGCGGTCCTGTCCCGGGGCGGCTATGAGCAGGTCGCCAAGGCCTATATCCTTTACCGGAAGCAGAGAGAAAAGCTCCGCAATACGAAATCTTCCTACCTGGATTACAAGGACACGGTGGACAAGTATCTGAACGTGGAAGACTGGCGCGTCAAGGAAAACTCCACGGTCACCTACAGCGTCGGCGGTCTGATTCTTTCCAACTCCGGCGCCATTACGGCCAACTACTGGCTCAGCGAGGTCTATGACGATGAGATTGCCAATGCCCACCGCAACTGCGATCTCCATCTCCACGATCTGAGCATGCTCACCGGCTACTGCGCCGGCTGGTCGCTGAAGCAGCTGATCAAGGACGGTCTGGGCATCCCCGGAAAGATCAATTCTTCTCCCGCCGGTCATCTTTCCACCCTCTGCAACCAGATGGTCAACTTTCTGGGCATTATGCAGAATGAGTGGGCAGGCGCACAGGCATTCTCCTCCTTCGATACCTATCTGGCACCCTTTGTCAAGATTGACAACCTGAGTCAGAAGGAAGTGAAGCAGTGCATCCAGAGCTTTATCTTCGGTGTAAATACGCCCTCCCGCTGGGGCACGCAGGCACCGTTTTCCAATATCACCCTGGACTGGACGGTCCCCCACGATCTGGAGAATCTGCCGGCAATCGTAGGCGGCAAGGAAATGGACTTCACCTACGCCGACTGCAAGAAGGAAATGGATATGGTCAACAAGGCCTTCATCGAAATCATGATTGAAGGCGATGCCGACGGCCGCGGCTTCCAGTACCCCATTCCTACCTACTCCATCACCAGCGATTTTGACTGGTCGGAAACCGAGAACAACAAGCTGCTCTTCGAAATGACGGCCAAGTACGGCACTCCCTACTTCTCCAACTACATCAATTCCGATATGGAACCCAGCGATGTACGCTCCATGTGCTGCCGCCTCCGCCTGGATCTCCGGGAACTCCGCAAAAAGAGCGGCGGCTTCTTCGGCAGCGGCGGAAGCACCGGGTCCATCGGTGTTGTTACCATCAATATGCCGCGGATTGCCTATCTGGCAAAGGACGAAGCAGACTTCTACAAGCGTCTGGACAAGCTGATGGATATCGCTGCCCGCTCGCTGGATGTCAAGCGCAAGGTTATCACCAGACTGCTGGATGCGGGACTCTACCCCTACACCAAGCATTATCTGGGAACCTTTGCCAACCACTTCTCCACCATCGGTCTGGTGGGTATGAACGAAGCGGGACTGAATGCCAAGTGGATCCGCGCCGACATGACGGATCCGAAGTGCCAGGAGTTTACCAAGCAGGTTCTCGACCATATGCGCGAGCGCCTCTCCGATTATCAGGAGATGTACGGCGATCTGTTCAACCTGGAAGCGACCCCGGCAGAATCCACCTCCTACCGTCTGGCCAGACATGACGTGGAAACCTATCCGGACATCATCACCGCAGCGGAAGCGGGCGGAACCCCGTATTACACGAACTCCTCTCACCTCCCCGTGGGCTATACAGACGATATCTTTGCCGCTCTGGACATTCAGGACGATCTGCAGACCCGTTACACCTCCGGTACCGTCTTCCATGCCTTCCTGGGCGAGAAGCTGCCGGACTGGAACGCACCCGCCAACCTGGTGCGCAAGATTGCCGAAAACTACAAGCTGCCCTATTACACCCTGAGTCCGACCTACTCCGTCTGCAAGGATCACGGCTATCTGACCGGCGAGCAGTTCACCTGCCCGGTCTGCGGCGAAGCTGCCGAGGTATACAGCCGTATCACCGGATACTACCGCCCGGTCCAGAACTGGAACGTGGGAAAGACCCAGGAATACAAACAGCGCAGGGAATACAACGTGGGCACATCGAAGCTGACCCACGAAGGTCCTCTGGAGGACGGCGTGGCCACGGAGCGGCTGAAGAGTGAAGCGCCCAAGGCGACCCCGGCAGGCAGTGCCCGGAACATCCTCTTTGCCACGGCCACCTGCCCCAACTGCAAGCTGGCCTGCCAGTACATGGACAGAGCCGGATTCAAGTATGAAAAGCTTCTGGCCGATGAAAATCCGGAGCAGGCGACGAACTTCGGTGTCAGGCAGGCCCCTACGCTGGTTCTTCTCCAGGCCGACGGCAGCTTTGAAAAAATTGCCGGTGCCGGCGCTATCAAGAAATATGTCGAATCTTTATGATATCATTATTGTAGGAGGCGGGCCCGCAGGGCTCACCTCCGCCATTTACGGCAGGAGAGCGGGAAAGTCCGTTCTCGTTATTGAAAAGAATACTTTCGGCGGGCAGATCACCTGGTCACCGAAGGTGGAAAACTTCCCCACGATTCTCTCCGCCTCCGGCGCGGAAATCGGCGAGAGGATGATGATGCAGGCCATGGAGCAGGGTGCGGATCTGGAACTGGAGGAAGTTCTTGCCGTCCGGAAAGAGGGCGAGATCTTTCAGCTGTGCTGTGAAAGCGGCGCAGAGTTTGCCGGCAGAAGCCTGATTATTGCCACGGGGGCAAAGCCCCGGATGCTGGGCATTCCCCGGGAAGAAGAGCTTACCGGTGCAGGCGTGTGCTTCTGTGCGGTCTGCGACGGCGCTTTCTTCAAAGGCAAAGCCGTGGCCGTGAACGGAGGAGGCAACAGCGCACTGCAGGATGCGCTGCTCCTTTCCGAAAGCTGCAGCAAGGTCTGGCTCATTCACCGGCGGGAGTCCTTCCGCGGTGAACAGGCGCTGGTGGATACGCTCCGGGAAAAAGACAATGTGGAATTCGTCATGAATGCCTCGGTTGCCGAGCTTCTGGGGGAGAACGAGCTGAAAGGACTCCGCCTGGACACGGGGAGAGTTCTCGAAGCGGACGGACTCTTCGTGGCCATCGGCCATCAGCCGCAGAACGAAGCCTTTGCGGAACTGCTTGCCCTGGACGAGAGCGGTTACGCAGTCTCCGGGGAAGATACGCTGACGCCTGCCCCGGGTGTGTTTGTGGCCGGTGACTGCCGGAAGAAAAAAGTCCGCCAGCTGACAACAGCGGTGGCGGACGGTGCAGCAGCAGCACTTGCTGCCTGCGCTTATCTGAATTAATCTATCATTTTTTAAGGAGGAATACAGTATGAAAAAATGGGTTTGCCCCGTATGCGGTTACGTTCATGAGGGTGACACTCCCCCGGAAGCATGCCCCGTATGCAAAGTTCCCGGTTCCAAGTTCACCGAGATGAAGGAAGGCGAAGCACTGGCCGCCGAGCATGTCTACGGCGTCTATGCACAGACCGTAAAGAACAATGCGGACATCAGCGAAGAAGACAAAAAGTACATCTTCGAGCAGCTGATGGCCAACTTCAACGGCGAATGCTCCGAAGTCGGCATGTATCTCTGCATGGCTCGCATTGCGCACAGGGAAGGCTATCCTGAAATCGGCCTGTACTGGGAAAAGGCAGCTTACGAAGAAGCAGAGCATGCCGCAAAGTTTGCTGAGCTTCTCGGCGAAGATCTGGAAGCCAACATGAAGGCTACCACGAAAGACAACCTGGCATGGCGCGTTGACTGCGAGTTCGGCGCAACCAAGGGCAAGTTCGATCTGGCCAGCTGTGCCAAGAAGAACGGGCTGGATGCCATTCATGATACCGTTCACGAGATGGCAAGAGACGAAGCCCGCCACGGCAAAGCTCTCCAGGGTCTGCTGAACAGATACTTCAAGTAAAATAAGACAGGACGGGATATAACATGCTGTATTCATCTGAAGAAATGGAACAGGCAGCATTGCTGGATGTAGCGCAGGCTATGTGCACCGCTGCAAGAACAGCGCCGAAAACAAAAGGCGTTGACAAAATCGTGACGATGGTCATCACCGGTGACGACCGCCTGGCGCTGGCAGACAAAATGGAAGAAACGGATGAGATGCTGAACGGCGCAAACCGCAGCTTCATCACCAGAGATGCCGGCTGTGTGCGGAAGGCACAGGCAGTGGTGCTCATCGGCTATGAAAAGCACTATTACGGTCTGAACTGCAAAAACTGCGGTTTTGAAACCTGCGCTGCCTGCCAGGAAGCAGAGGGCGCCTGCCTGTTCAGCGGTATCGATCTGGGAATCGCTGTGGGCTCCGCCGTTTCCGTGGCAGAGAACAGCCGGGTAGACAACCGGGTCATGTACTCCGTAGGAAAATGCGCCGAACTGATGAACTACTTCCCGGAAGATGTGGTACTCATCGGCATCCCGCTGAGCATCAGCGGCAAGAATCCCTTCTTCGACAGAAAGTAAACTAAAACTAAACAAAAAAAAGAAACGGCTGTGTATTCACAGCCGTTTTCTGTATCTCAGTCGCCGCCGTGGCACTCTTCGCAGGAGTGCTCGGGGAACTGACCCGGGTCATAATCGATGCCCTTTCTGTCATAGTAATCCTTTACGGCAGCCTTGACGGCCTCTTCCGCAAGAACGGAGCAGTGGAGCTTGTGTGCCGGCAGGCCGTCCAGCGCCTCAACAACGGCGCCGTTGGTGAGCTTCAGCGCATCGTCAATGCTCTTGCCCTTGATCAGCTCCGTTGCCATGGAGCTGGTGGCAACGGCACTGCCGCAGCCGAAGGTCTTGAACTTGCAGTCTTCAATGATGCCCTCGTCGTTGACCTTCAGGTACATGCGCATGATATCGCCGCACTTGGCATTGCCGACTTCGCCGATTCCGTCGGCATCGGGAATTTCGCCTACATTGCGGGGATGCTCAAAATGGTCCATAACTTTTTCACTGTATAACGGCATAATAAATTCCTCCTTAAATCAGATGCGGTCTCTGGCCTTTTTCAAGCTCTTCCCAGACCGGTGATAAATCTCTCAGATACTGAACAACTTCAGGGACGGCTTTGCAGATAATATCGATTTCCTCCATCGTGTTGTATTCACCGATGGACAGACGAAGGGAACCGTGGGCAACCTCGTGGGGAAGGCCGAGACTCAGAAGCACATGGCTGGGATCCAGACTGCCGGAGGTGCAGGCAGAGCCGGAGGAAGCACAGATTCCGTATTTCATATCCAGCATGAGCAGCAGGCTCTCTCCCTCGATGCCTTCAAAGCACATATTCACAGTACCGGGCACATGGTGCTCCAGACTGCCGTTGATTTTGCTGTGGGGGATCCTGGAGAGTTCCTCGAACAGCCGGTCGCGCATGGGGATAATTTTTGCCGTGTTCTCTTCCATGTGGTCCACGCTCTCCTTGAGTGCGGCGGCAAAAGCGATGATGCCGGGGATGTTTTCCGTGCCGGCGCGCTTGCCCTTCTCCTGCGCACCGCCTTCAATCACGTTGAGGACCGGTATGTTCTTTTTCGCGTAAAGGATGCCGACGCCCTTGGGGGCATGGAACTTGTGGCCGGACATGGAGAGCATGTCGATGTTCATTGCTTCCACATCAATCGGCATGTGGCCGGCAGCCTGTACGGCGTCCGTGTGGAAGGGAATGCCTTTTTCCCGGCAGAACGCACCGATTTCGGTGATGGGCTGGACAGTACCGATTTCGTTGTTGGCAAACATGACGGTGACCAGGGCGGTGTCCTCCCGGACGGCGGCTTTCAGGTCTTCCAGACGGACAACGCCGTCCTCGTGCACATCCAGCAGCGTAACCTCAAAGCCTTCCTTCTTCAGCTTTTCCAGCGTGTGAAGAACGGCGTGGTGTTCAAACTTCGTGGAAATCAGGTGCGTCTTTCCCTTTTTGGCACCGATTCTCGCGGCAGAGATAATTGCCTGGTTGTCAGCTTCAGAGCCGCCGGAGGTAAAGTAAATCTCCTTCGGTTTGGCGTTGATAATCTGCGCAACCGTTGCCCGGGCCTCTTCCAGCGCGTCCGTGGCAATTCTTGCGAAGCCGTAAAGGCTGGACGGATTTCCGTAATACTCCGTCAGATACGGCATCATGGCATTGCGGGCACATTCGCTGATGCAGGTGGTTGCAGCATTGTCCGCATAGATCATTCTGTTTTCACTCATTTCCATTTATCCCCTTTCAGCAGGTTTTCCAGAGAAACACTGTTCAGATAACTGTTGGTAATGTCATCCAGCTCCTTCCACATAGGAACCGTCATGCACTCATTGGCATGCTCGCACTGGATGCTTCCGGAACGGATGCAGGATACCGGTGCCAGATTGTCTTCAATGCAGCGGAGAATTTCCCCTACGCTGTATTCCTTTACCGGGCGACAGAGGCGATAGCCGCCCTCCTTGCCCCGGGTGCTGTCCACCAGGCCGGCCTTCTTCAGCTCGGCAATGATGGATTCCAGATACTTCATGGAGATATTCTGCCGGTCGGCAACCGTTTTCAGGGAAACGAAGCTTTCATCCTTATGCTGGGCAAGATCCAGCATAATCCGCAGGGCATATCTGCCTTTTGTTGTGATATTCAGAAGCTTCACCTCAATTCCCACTGTTTTACTGGGAATATCATAGCAAAACAATTCCCACTTGTAAAGTGGGAATTAAATATTTTGCACAGAAATCAGAGAGTATCTGCGATATATCTTGCCACGTACACGCCGCTGGCGGAAGCGTGGCTCAGAGAGTGGGTTACGCCGGAGCCGTCGCCGATGACGAAGAGGCCGTCGCAGCAGGTTTCAAGATTCCGGTCAATGGCAACCTGCATGTTGTAGAACTTGACTTCCACGCCGTAGAGCAGCGTGTCGTCATTGGCCGTACCCGGGGCAATCTTGTCCAGAGCATAGATCATTTCAATGATGCCGTCCAGAATCCGTTTCGGCATGACCAGGCTCAGGTCGCCCGGCGTAGCTTTCAGCGTCGGCGTAATGAAGGCCTTTTCAATCCGCTTCGGGGTGCTCCGCTGGCCGCGAATCAGGTCGCCGAAGCGCTGCACGATGACGCCTCCGCCCAGCATGTTGGACAGCCGGGCAATGCTCTCGCCATAGCCGTTGGAATCCTTGAAAGGCTCCGTGAAGTGCTTGGAAACCAGCAGGGCGAAGTTGGTGTTCTCTGTCTGGAGGGAGGGGTCCTCATAGCTGTGGCCGTTGACGGTAACGATGCCGTTGGTATTTTCCATGACCACGGCGCCCCGGGGGTTCATGCAGAAGGTACGCACCAGGTCCTGATATTTCTCGGTCTTGTAAACGATTTTGCTCTCATAGACTTCATCGGTAATATGCCGGAAGATTTCTGCCGGAAGCTCCACGCGGACGCCGATATCGACCCGGTTGGAGCTGGTTTCGATGTTCAGCTCGCGGCAGACGGTTTCCATCCATTTGCTGCCGCTGCGGCCGACGGAGATGATGCACTTTTTGCCGAAGAAACTTTCCTTTGCCGTGGCAACTTCATAGCCGCCTTCGGACTTCCGAACCTGTTCCACGGGGGTGCGGAAGAAGAATTCTACCCGCTGCTGCAGATCCTCGTACATCCCGCTCAGGACTTCATAGTTGATGTCCGTTCCCAGATGCCGCACGGAGGCATCGAGAAGATGCAGCCCGTTCTGCATGCAGAGAGTCTTCAGGGCTTTGTCAGCCGTGGAATACAGCTTTGTTCCGGCACCGCCGTAGCGGGCGTTGATGCCGTCCACGTAGCGCATAAGCTCCAGCGCCTTCTCCTTGCCGATATACTCATGGAGATTGCCGCCGAATTCATTGGTAATGTTGTATTTTCCGTCGGAGAACGCCCCGGCACCCCCGAAGCCGGACATGATGGAGCATTCTTTGCAGTGGAGGCAGCTCGGAACTTTATCCCCGTCAATCGGGCACTTTCGTTCCTGCAGCTTCTTCCCGGTTTCAAAAACCGCAATTTTCAGCTCGGGCCGGCAGCGGGAAAGCTCATAAGCGGAAAATATCCCGCCGGGTCCTGCACCGATGATGATAACGTCGTATTGTTTCATTGCCTGATAAGTCCTTGTTCGTATTTACCGGATGATTCCCGCTTCGGGGAGGCAGTGCATCTGCGTTGTTCCCAGAACGCGGAAGCCCTCGGCCGTCCGGCAGAAGTTCCGGATGCCAAAATCATAAGCCCGGAGCTTCAGATAGAGAGAAATGCTCTTTGCATCGTCACACCCGGCCGGGAACTGACTTGTGTGGCACGAAAAGACGGCATCCAGTTGCTTCTGCAGGTACCCCGTTGTATTGACGAAGCGGGTTGCCGATGCCGTCATGTAATAGGCGATGGCGGTAATCGGGGCCTGGGTGCCGCCGTGTGCCGCAATCGTTCCGGGATTGGTGGCGGCAAAGGCCAGCTCCCGGCAGGCATTTCCGGTGTTGAGGTGGTCGGCGTGGCATTCGGAAATCACGCAGGGATCCGGGGCAAAGACAACATTCGGCCCGAACTCGCCGATGACCCGGGCAATGGCGTTCCGGAAGGCGGCATAGTCATATACATTTCCGTCGCTGAAGCGGAGAAAGCGCACGTCCTTCACGCCGAGCCTGGCGGCACTGGCCAGGGCTTCCTGCTCCCGGCGTTTTGCCAGGGCATCCCCCTTTTCCTCGCAGAACGTATCTCCGAAGCGTCCGTCCGTGCAGATGAGGAAGCACACCGCTTTTCCGGCAGCAGCCAGCTTGGCGGCGGTGGCACCCGCCCCGATTTCAATATCGTCCGGGTGCGGGCCGACGAAGAGAAACCTCTCCGCCTTTTCGAGATCGGGCAGCGGTGCCGCTGCCCGGATAACAGCGTTTAAGAGGCTCACTTGTCGGATACGCTCTGGAGAATGCCTTCTGCCAGACCGGCAATGCCCTGAATCTCACTGGGGATAATAATCTTAGTTGCCTGGCCGTTGGCGGCGGCGGAGAAGGCTTCGAGAGACTTGAGCTTCAGCACGGCATCGCTGGGCATGGCCTCATTGATGAGGCGGATGCCTTCTGCCGTGGCCTTCTGAATCTTGAGAATGGCTTCGGCTTCGCCTTCTGCTTCCAGAATCTGCTCCTGCTTCTTCGCGTCTGCGCGGAGAATGGCGGATTCCTTTGCACCTTCTGCTTCCAGAATGGCGGCCTTCTTTTCACCTTCGGCCCGAAGAATCGTCTCGCGGCGTTCACGCTCGGCCACCATCTGCTTCTGCATGGCGTCCTGAATATCTGCCGGCGGCAGAATATTCTTCAGCTCCACGCGGTTGACCTTGGTGCCCCAGGGGTCCGTGGCCTCGTCCAGAATGGCGCGCATTTTGGTGTTGATGGTATCGCGGCTGGTCAGACATTCATCCAGCTCCAGTTCGCCGATGATGTTGCGGAGCGTTGTTGCCGTCAGATTCTCAATGGCTACAATCGGACGCTCGATGCCGTAGGTGTAGAGCTTCGGGTCGGTGACCTGGAAGTACACGATGGTGTCAATCTGCATGGTAACGTTATCTTTTGTGATTACCGGCTGGGGCGGGAAATCCGCGACCTGCTCCTTCAGCGTCACATTCTTGGCAACTCTGTCGATGAACGGGCAGAGCACATGAATGCCGACGCCCCAGGTCGTTTTATACGCTCCGAGTCTTTCAATGACATACGCTTTTGCCTGCTGAACGACCCGGACATTGAGCACGATCAGCACGAGAACAACGATCAGGATAATACCTAAAACTGCCATAATTTATTCCTCCTTATTATTCAGCGGCTTCACGACCGCTTTCACTCCTCTGATGGATTCGACCTCCACTCTTGCTCCTTCCGGAATCTGCACATCGTCATCAGAACTGACGGCCGTCCAGGTCTTTCCGCCGGCAATGACGGCGCCGGTGCCGAGAATGTTATCAATCGTTTCCCGGACGATGCATTCTTTCCCGATAATCATGTCCGCATTGGTGGGCTGGACCTTTGCCGCAATATACTTCTTCGCCAGAGGTCTCGTCAGCACGAGGGCCGCAACCGACACGGTGAGAAACACCGCGAACTGCAGCCACAGAGGGGCATGCAGTGCAGCGGGCAGGATGGTCACCAGCGCACCGGCGGCAAACCAGATGGAAACGAGGCCCGGAATGATTGCCTCGACAATCAGCATGAGAATCATGACGCCGAGCCAGACAAACGCCATATTGGAAAACAGTTCCATAAAAGACGCTCCTTTCCCTTTTATACTTCTATTATAACACAGTTCCGCTTTCCCCGAAAGGGAGAGACTTTTCTGTTTACGAAAGCTTAAAAAATATCAGCACCGGGAGCGGCATTTCCGCCGTTCCCGGTGCGTCCTTGTGCTGTGAGCGCATTCTTTATTTTTTCAGTTTCTCCCGGAGCCAGTTTCTGCCGTTCACATACCTGGAGACGATGAAGGTGGAAACGTAGTCCATGGCTGCGTTGACCATCGTTGCAGGGGGATCGATCAGATCCGCGAGGGCGAGGGAAATCGGCAGGGCAATGGCCATCTGCTCGGGGAAGAAGATGGAGCAGAGGACGAGGTCGCCGGTTCCGCCGCCGCCCGGAATACCGGACATGGCCACAGAGGCCAGAACAGATACAATGATGGCGGGGATTGCCTTCCCGGCCGTGAACGGAATCCCGAAGAAGCCGAACAGGAAGGCAACCTTGATAATGCAGCCCATGGCAGATCCGTCCATATGCATCGTTGCGCCGAGCGGAATGACGATGTCGGACACTTCCTTGGACACGCCGGAATCCTCGCAGGCTTCCATGTTGGTAGGAATGGTCGCAACGGAGGAGCAGGTTCCGAAGGAAACTGCGGCCGGAGCAAACAGATGATTGAACATCGTTCCGGCAGCGCCCTTGCCGCCGCCGAAGCGGGCGTAGATCGGGGCAAAGATGAACATGTACGCAAAGCATACAACGTAATAGATAATCAGGGTCTTTCCGTAATTGCCGAGAAGCGTCGGACCGAAGGTGGCAACGAGGTAGGCAAAGAAGCCGAAGAAGCCGATCGGGGCGTAGTAGGTGATGATTTTGACCGTCTTCATCATGCATTCGGTAATGCTGTCAAGCAGCTTTGCTACGGGCTTGCCCTTTTCCCCGGCCAGCTGTACACCGAACCCGAAGAAGATGGCCGCAATAATCAGAGGCAGAATCGCCCGGCGGCTGAACAGCTCCGTGAAGTCCGGCTTGGTGAAGAAGTTGATGATGAGTTCCGGCACGCTGACTTCCTTTTCCACAGCCGCTTCCATGTTGACGAAGCCCGTCGGGACGAGGTTGAAGATGCTGACGATGATGTACATAATCAGAGAAGCGATTGCTGCCGTGACAAGGAAGGTAACGACCGTGATGCCGAGCACCTTTCCGGCCTTCCGCACGTCAGGCATATTGGCAATGGCGGAGGAGATGGAGAAAAACACCATCGGAACGACAACGCAGAACATCAGATTGATAAAGACCGTGCCGAGAGGCTCCAGGCAGGTCGCGCCCGGCCAGAGCAGACCGACAACGGATCCGGCAACGATGCCGAGAATCATCAGGAACATAAACCAGTTGTTTTTCAGAAATTTCATGGCAATTCCTCCTATCTTGTTGACATAACAAATATATATAATTTATAATGCAATGTAAATTGCGAGAGGTGCGAATTACTTTGCAAAAAGTGCTTTCCAATAAAAAAGGATATCTGGAGGAAAACTATCATTTCTTCCACCTGAAGGACACGGCCGGGCAGGAGATGGATTACCACTTCCACGAGTTCAACAAACTGGTGTATCTCATCTCCGGCAAGGTCGACTACGCCGTCGAGGATACGGTCTACAGCCTGAATCCGGGGGATGTGCTGCTCGTCAAGCATCACACCATTCACAAGGCTCTGATTGACCGGACGGTTCCCTACGAGAGGGTCATCATTTATCTGGATGAAAACCGCTACTCCTCGGTCATGCCGGAGGCCGGGCTTACCCGCTGCTTTGACAAGTGCCTGTACACGCCGGAGGATTCGCAGATCGTGGATCTGCTTCGGGAGCTGGAGCACTGCGCCGATCCCGTGCTGAAAGAAACCTATCTGCTTCAGCTGCTGGCGGTGCTGAATTCGATGAAGGGCTCTTCCCCGGAGGAAATCCGCTACGATGAAAAGACAGAACGGGTTCTTACCTATATTAATGAAAATCTCTCCTCCGATCTCAGCGTGGACGAACTGGCGGATCAGGTCTATCTGAGCCGGTACCATTTCATGCGCCTGTTCAAGGAGGCCACGGGTGAAACGGTGCATCAGTATGTCCGCCGCCGCCGCCTTCTGAACGCCTCCCGGCTCATCCGGGAAGGCTGCCCGGCTACGCAGGCCGCCAAGCAGAGCGGCTTTGAAGACTATTCCGTATTTTACAAGGCATTCAAGGAAAATTTCGGATTTTCCCCGAAGGAACTGAAGATATGAAAGAAACAAAAGAGAAAAAAGAACGTGCCGTCCTGGCCGGCCTCTGCGCCGCCTCGATGGCGGAGAATGACAGATCCAGCGATGTCTCCATGGAAGAGCTGGCCTCCCTGGTGGAAACGGCCGGCGGCGAAGTTGTGGCCACGGTGATTCAGAACCGGCCGACGCCGGACCCCGGCACCTTCCTTGGCGAGGGCAAAATCAAAGAAATCCGGGAGCTGCTGGAAGCGAATGACTGCAACCTGGCCGTGTTTGACAATGAGCTCTCGCCCTCTCAGCAGGCGGTTATTTCCGACCGGCTCGGCGTGAAGGTCCTGGATCGCTCCGGATTGATTCTGGATATCTTCGCCCAGAGAGCGCAGACCCGGGAAGGTCAGCTTCAGGTGGAACTGGCGCAGTACCGCTATCTTCTGCCCCGGCTTACCGGTATGTGGACCCACCTGGAACGGCAGACGGCCTCCGGCGGCTCCTCCCCGATCGGAACGAGAGGTCCCGGCGAAACTCAGCTGGAGAGTGACCGGCGCCATATCCGGCGGAAAATTCAGAAACTGGAGGAAGAACTGGCAAAAGTCCGCCAGGTGCGGGATACGCAGCGCAAGCGCCGGGAAAAGAACTATGTACCCGTTGTGGCCCTCATCGGCTATACCAATGCCGGGAAGTCCACGCTCCTCAATATGCTGACGAAGTCCTCCATCCCTGCCAACAACCGGCTCTTCGATACGCTGGATACCACAACGAGGAAGCTCTGGACGGGAAAGAGGGAAATTCTCCTCTCCGACACGGTCGGCTTCATCCGCCGGCTGCCCACACAGCTGATTGAGGCCTTCAAGGCCACGCTCGAGGAACTGAAATACGCCAATCTGCTGCTGCATGTCATCGACCTCTCCAATCCGGAGTGGGAAGCGCAGGCGGCCGTGGTAGAAGCGCTGGTAACGGAACTGGGCGTGAACGAGACGCCCATGATTCGGGTTTACAACAAGTGCGACCGATATGCGGGAATATTGCCCCACGGAGAAAGAGCCGTCTGTATCTCCGCCAGAACCGGCGAAGGCACGGCGGAGCTGCTGGAAAAAATCAATGAAATCACCGGTTAAAACAGGAAAAAGCGAATATGTGGAAAAGCGCTCCCGATTTCTCGGTCTTGCAGTTCCTGCAGAATCTGAGGAAGAGGCGAGAGCCGTCATTGCCTCCGTGAAAAAAGAGCATCACGATGCCCGGCACAACTGCTGGTGCTACGTCATCGGGGATAAAATCCAGCGCTATTCCGATGACGGGGAGCCCCAGGGGACTGCGGGAATCCCCATGCTGGAAGTGCTCCGGAAAGAAGGCGTCACAAATGCCGTCTGCGTCGTCACGCGGTATTTCGGCGGGATCCTTTTGGGAGCAGGCGGACTTCTGCGGGCCTACACCAAAGCGGCAAAGGATGCCCTGGCAGATTCCGCGCCGGAGGAAATCCTTTCGCTGCAGACCCTGGAATTTGACTGTGACTATGCCGAGCTGGAGAATTTCCGGCTGGCTGTCGCCCGGTATTCCGGAGTCGTGGAGGACATTTCCTACGGTGAACGGGTGCGGTTCCGGGTCAAAATGCCGGAAACGGAAGAATTTTCAAAAAAATATCTCTGGAAAAAATGAATTTCCGGATTCGCTCCGTATAAGATAACTGAGAAGATAAATGAGAGTGGGTCAATGACGGAACAGAATGCATCCAAACTGAATATCCGGCAGCAGAGGGAACAGCTGGAGCACCTCATCGTCGGGAATTACGGCGTCCTTGCAGAGAATTCTGCAGGGCGCAGTTTTGCGGAAGAGGAGTGTGAAATCCGCACCTGCTTTCAGCGGGATGTGGACAGAATTACCCATTCCAAGGCCTTCCGCCGCCTGAAGCATAAAACGCAGGTCTTCCTCTCTCCGGAAGGGGACCATTACCGCACGAGACTGACGCATACTCTGGAAGTCACGCGCCTGGCAAGGACGGTGGCGAGAGCTCTCCGCCTGAATGAGGACCTGACGGAAGGCATCGCTTTAGGGCACGACTTGGGCCACACGCCCTTCGGCCATGCAGGGGAACGGGCCCTGAATGATCTGTTTGCCGGCGGCTTCCGCCACTATGAGCAGAGTCTCCGGGTGGTTGACTGCCTGGAAAAGGACGGGAAAGGTCTCAATCTCTGCCAGGAAACCCGGCTGGGGATTCTGCACCACACCTGCGGCGCAGAGGATGACACGCTGGAAGCCAGAGCCGTCCGGCTCTGCGACTGGATTGCCTTTGTCAATCACGATCTGGATGACGCCATTCGTGCCGGTATCCTGAAGGCGGAAGAGGTCCCGGAGAGAATCCGCCGCGAGCTGGGAGACAGGAACTCGGCCCGCATCAACACGCTGATTTACGACCTGATTGCCAACAGCCGGGAAGGGGAAATGAAGATGTCTCCGGAAATGTGGGATACCTTTATGTTCTTCCGTTCCTATATGTACAGCGATATCTATGTGAATCCGATTGCCAAGGGCGAAGAAAGCAAGGTAGCCGGAATCATAGGCAAGCTCTTTGAGCACTATACCTCCTCACCGGATGTGTTTCCCCGGGATTACCGGGAAATTGCCGAGCGGGAAGGGATTGAGCGCGCCGCAGTGGACTATATCTCGGGAATGACGGATACCTTTGCCGTTTCCAGGTATCAGGAGCTGTATATCCCCTTCGCCTGGACAGTGAAATGAACTTTTCGGAAGACTTTCTCAATGAAATTGCCGAGCGCAATGAGATTGAAGATGTCGTAGGATCCTATGTCCGTCTGGAAAAGCGGAGCGGGCAGAATCTCTTCGGTCTCTGCCCTTTCCACAGCGAGAAGACGGCTTCCTTCTCCGTCTCCCCATCCAAGCAGATTTATTACTGCTTCGGCTGCGGAAAAGGCGGCGGTGTCATCAACTTCGTCATGGAAATCGAAGGGATGAACTTCCCGGAGGCGGT
Source organism: Candidatus Limivicinus sp. (assembly GCA_045616745.1). Lineage (GTDB taxonomy): Bacteria > Bacillota > Clostridia > Oscillospirales > Oscillospiraceae > Limivicinus. Next base: position 28,786 of record JAZLHH010000018.1, read on the forward strand.
GGAATTCCTGGCCAACCGGGCCGGCATCAAGATGCCGGAGGAAGAAACGGATCCCTTCTCGCAGAAGCGGTCCCGGATGCTGGCACTGAACAAGGCTGCCGCCCGGTTTTTCTATGATTCCCTGCATACCCCTGCCGGGCAGAAGGCGCAGGCCTATCTGGAAGCGCGGAAGCTGAGCGCGGCCACGGCAAAGAACTTTGGCCTGGGCTTCGCGCCCGATACCTGGGACAGCCTGAAAAACGCCATGAACGCTGCCGGCTGGTCCGATTTGGACCTCTTCGATGCAGGGCTTGTGAAGCGAGGGAAAAACGGCGGATTCTATGATGCCTTCCGGAATCGGCTCATGTTCCCGGTCATCGACGTCCGCGGGAATGTTATTGGCTTTTCCGGCCGTATTCTGGGGGATGGAGAACCGAAATATCTGAACACCCCGGAAACCAGAGTGTTCGACAAGGGGAGCAACCTGTTCGGCCTGAATCTGGCAAAAAAAAGCCGGCTGGGGTATCTGATTCTCGTGGAAGGGAATGTGGATGTGGTGATGCTCCATCAGGCAGGGTTTGACTGTGCGGTCGCCTCGCTGGGGACTTCTCTGACGGCAGAGCAGGCCCGGCTCATTTCCCGGTATACCAATGAAGTTGTCCTGGCCTATGACAGCGACGCTGCGGGACAGAAGGCCTCGCAGAGAGCCATCGGGCTGTTCGAGAAGCTGGATGTAAAAACCAAGGTTCTGCGGATGGACGGGGCGAAGGACCCGGACGAATATATCAAAGCCAAGGGTGCCGACGCGTTCCGAAGCCTTGTTGAACGGAGCGAATCCCAGATTGACTTCCGCCTGCAGAACATTCTGAAGAAATACAGTCTGGAGATCCCGGAGCAGAAGGTGGATTACCTCAAGGAGGCTTCGGCACTGATTGCCACGTTCCCGGGTCCTGTGGAGCGGCAGGTATATGCGCTCCGGGTGGCGGAGCTGGCTTCCGTCCCCGGCGATGCTATTCAGAAGGAAGTGGAGCAGCAGCGGCGTCAGCTCCTCAACCGGGCGAAGAAGGCAGATGCCCGTACGGCCGTCCGGGCAGAGTATGCCCAGCCGGCAGACAAATCACTCCGCTATGATAATATTGAATCCGCCAAGGCGGAAGAGGGCGTCATCCGGCTCATGACGATGGATCCGGGGCTCAGATGTGAGCTTTCACCGGAGGAATTCACCTCTCCGGCACTGCGCCACATCTATTCTGTCCTTCGGGAGCACGACTCCCCGGGATTCGCGGTGCTGAGCTCTCTGCTGAGCAGCGAGGAAATGAATCTGCTGATCGGCCTCGGGACGGCGCCGGAGAGCAAAACCGATATGCAGCACACCATGAACGATTATGTTTCCCGGATTCGCAGCCTGAAGCGCAGCGAAGGCCTGGATCTGCGGGAACTTGCCAGCAAATACAAGGAAGAAGGTAAAGGATACAAATGAAAAAAGAAAAGGTAACGGAAGATCAGAGCACCATTCAGGAAGCAGCACCCGAAGCCGTCGAGCCGGCAGCAGAACCGGCAGCAGCTGCTGTTGAGGAAGCCGCCGAAAAGGCGAACGCCAAAGCGGAAAAAACGCCAAAGACGGCGGAAGAGCAGCTGGAAGACCTGTTGAAAAAAGGCCGGAAGAACGGCAAGCTCAATGCCAAGGATCTGAATGTTCTCGATAAGCTGGGGCTCAGCGTCGACAGGGTGGAGAAGTTCTATGAGGAACTGGAAGCCAACAATATCGACATGGAAATCGAAGGCCTGGATATGCTTCCCCCGCTGGATGACGACCTCCTCCCTGAAATGGAAGAGCTCGAGGCACTCGATGAGGTCACGGAAGAGGAACTGAATGATACGGACGCCTACGCCGACACCTTCTCCACGGACGACCCCGTCCGCATGTATCTGAAAGAAATCGGAAAGGTCCCCCTGCTGACGCCGGAAGAAGAAGTGGAGCTGGCCGTCAAGATGGCGGAAGGGGATGAATATGCCAAGCAGCGCATGACGGAAGCCAACCTCCGTCTCGTCGTTTCCATTGCCAAGCGTTATGTAGGACGCGGCATGCTGTTCCTGGACCTGATTCAGGAAGGGAACCTGGGTCTCATCAAGGCTGTGGAAAAGTTCGATTACACCAAGGGCTACAAATTCTCCACCTATGCTACCTGGTGGATTCGCCAGGCCATTACCAGAGCCATTGCCGACCAGGCCAGAACCATCCGTATTCCGGTCCACATGGTCGAAACCATCAATAAAACTATCCGCATCTCCCGCCAGCTGCTCCAGGAGCTGGGTCATGATCCCACGGCGGAAGAAATTGCGGCAGAAATGGGCCTGCCGGCGGAAAAGGTACGCGACATCCTGAAGATTGCGCAGGAGCCGGTTTCTCTCGAGACCCCGATCGGCGAAGAGGAGGATTCTCACCTGGGGGACTTTATCCCCGATGAAGACGCATCCGAACCCTCCGAAGCCGCCAGCTTCTCCCTCCTCCGCGAACAGCTGGAAGAGGTTCTGGATACCCTGGCTCCCCGGGAGAAGAAGGTCCTGGAGCTTCGCTTCGGCATGGTCGACGGCAGAACCAGAACCCTGGAAGAAGTGGGAAAGGAATTCAACGTCACCCGCGAACGTATCCGCCAGATTGAAGCCAAGGCACTGCGCAAGCTCCGCCATCCCTCCCGCAGCAAGAAGCTGAAGGATTTCCTGAACTGAATTATGAACCGCCCGGCAGGAATTCCCCTGCCGGGCGGTTTGCTGTACCCGTCTGAACCGGCTTTTGCCGAAATACCGTTTCTGTGCAGAAGCACCTTCGGGAATCGATCCGGTCAATTACTGATTCGAGGGAGAATTTTTCTTTGCAATCTGCGGCATGATAAATCCCAGTCCGATCAGACAGAGCGGAACGGCGATGTTCAGGATGAATTCAAACCTGTTTTTGCTGTAGATTCCCATGATGCAGGCAGCTGCCGTAAGCAGGAAGCACCATCCGCCAATGACCCTGCCGACAGTGGGATTGCGGATAAAACAATATTCTGCATGCAGTGCTTCTTTTTTCGCCAACGCTTTCAGGGCGATATATGCCGTAAATACCCACAGATATCTCAGGGGCATACAAACCGAATTGATCTTCACAAGCCATACAACCAGCTCGTTCATTCCGCCGATTCCGAATACGGGAATAATGAGCAGAATCCCCACGATTACGGCAACCATTTTGATGCCGTTCACATAGATCCCGTTCCGGTTTTTGACGAATAATTTCTCCGGAATGTATTTTCTGTCTGCATTATCGAGCAGCATCTTCAGCGGGGCATCTATGGATATGATGATGACAGTAAACTGCGTGATCAGTTCGCATACAGCGTACACAATCACAAGGGAATCTCCGATTCCGTAATGACTGCCCAGAATCTGAAATGCGTAATAACCGCCGTTTGTCAGCAGATCCTTCGGAATGTTATCAGAGTCAAACATCATGCCCATTGCAATTGTTCCGAGCAGTGCACTGACGGCAGTCATGACTGCCAGCACGATCATACCCGTCGGGAAATCCCTGCCGGGCCGCTTCATCTGACTGACATAGGGCGAAACCTTTTCACAGCCTCCGACTGCGAAGATCAGTATTGATAAACTCAGGAAGAACTGCAGATTTAATTCCGGCCTGTAGGCATGAAAGCTCAGGCTGATATTGTCAAACGAAGCGCCGGCAACGGATTTTGATGCAAACATCATTACGACATACAGCATTGACAGGATAAATGATGTTGCTCCCGCAACGGAGGATATTCTTTTCAGAAACCCGATTCCCCGCAGGGAAAATACAATTGCCAGTGCAAATATGGCCAGAGAAATCAGCGAGATGGCATATGTGGGCAGGAGCTGCGCTCTGTTATCGCGAAACAGTGCCCAGACAGCGGCAACGATAATTTTGGACGGCTTCTGCGAAATATAGGGCATATGAACTACCCAATAGGTCCAGCCTGCAAAATACGCTGCTCGCGGCCCTATGGTTTTCCCGATCCAGGAGCTTACCCCGGCACCCTCCGACGGGAATGTGGATCCGAGCTCTCCTACCATCAGCGAATACGGCACAAAATACAGGGCGAATATACACAACCAGGGGATTACTGCCCTGACGCCGCCATAGGTTGCAAATCCGTTAATAATGTTCCCAAAGCTCCAGACCCCGGTGAATGCCATGAGCGCCAGATTGTACCAGAGCAATTTTTTTCTATCCATGGAGTATCCTTCTGTTGTCTTTATTGTTTTATCCGTTCCTGCTTATATTAAAATAATTTAAAAGCAGAAAATTTTCCATCATTTTTTCTGTTGACCGGCGGGGCGGAAAGGAATAGTATGTATCGGAAAGTTTTCCATGGAAGACAGGCGGGCCTGCAGCAGAGCAGTCCCGCCTCTGCCATGCGGAAAGAAGGGATGAAATGTCTGACCGCGATATGAATCTGCCGTACGGTATGGCCCAGGGTCTGTTCTGGCTGTCATACTGTGTGGTGAATTCTTTTGCCGTGGTATTTCTTCAGGGGCGCGGTTACAACAACACCGCCATCGGAATCCTGCTGGCGACGGCCAATCTGCTGAGCTATGCACTGTCCGGATTCATGTCCGATCTGATTGACCGGGTGGAAAAGATTACCGTTTTTACCATGCTGCCGATTACCCTGGCCGGCCAGGTGCTGGGACTGGGAATGCTGGTGTTCACGCCGGAGAAAAGCCCGATGGTGCTCTTCTGGTACGGACTGGCCATGACGTCGGTACTGGCCAGAAATCCGCTGGTAATTCAGCTCAGCGTGTTCCTCCAGTATGGCGGGGCAAAGGTGAATTACAGCATCTGCCGGGCGGTGGGTTCGCTGGGCTATGTGTTGGGCTCCGCGGTGACCGGATGGATGGTCAGCCGATGGTCAGCCGAAGTACTCAAGTTTGTCGGGCTCTTATTTGTTCTGGTGCAGGCACTGATTGACATCCGGATTCGGCGGAAAAACGGCGAAACGGAAAAGAAACCAGCGGAAGTGACGGGAAGCGCCTCGCCGACGGGAGTGTTCATCCGGGAAAATCCCCGGTTTATCCTGATGGTCTGCGGCGCCACGCTGGTATTTTTCGGGCACAATGTGGTAAATAATTATCTCATCAATGTAGTAAAATACTGGGGCGGAGACGAAACGACTATGGGGTTCTTCGGCAGTCTGGGAGCCACGTATGAAATCCCTGTGATGGTCTTTTTCGTGCCCATTCTGCGGCGGCTGAAGCTGTCTGTTTCCGGAGCAATGAAAATCTCCTTTGCGGCCTTTGCCCTGAAGAACATACTGACGGCATTTGTGACTTCGGTTTCCGCATACTGCTTTGTGTTGGCACTGCAGGGGCTCTCCTATGCCGTATTCATTGCCGCCGGGGTTTCCTATGCCAAGCAGATTATCCCGGCAAAGGATGCTGCCAAAGGCCAGGCATTCATTGCCAATGTGACGCTCATCGGGGCGGCGCTTTCCGGATTGCTGGGCGGACGGCTCTATGACAGGTTCGGCGTACATGCGGTGCTGGTCGTGAGTGCATTTGTTGTGTCGGCGGGTGCCCTTACCGGCTTTTTGAATGTTCAGAGAACGGAAAGCTGAAAATTCTGTATTTTCTTCTTTACAATCCGGTACGGAGATGGTATGATTCCCTTTGCGTCTTGTATGGAAATCAAGGCAGCACAGGATAGGAGAAGTTGAAATGAAACAAGGAATTCATCCCGATTACAAACCCTGCACCATTCGCTGTGCATGCGGCGCCGTTTATGAGACCGGCAGCACCAAAGGCGATATGACTGTTGAAATCTGCTCCAAGTGCCACCCCTTCTACACCGGCAAGCAGAAGCTGGTCGATACCTCCGGCCGTGTTGACAAGTTCAACAAGAAGTACGGCATCAAGTAATCGATTCACATCGAATAAAGAAAACCTCGCAGCATTTGCTGCGAGGTTTTTCGCTTAGATTGGGACAGTTACGATTTCACCGCTGGAAAGAAAGTAAAGAAGCCCTTCCTTCACCGGCATGCCGAAGATTCGCTGCAAAGCCCTGGCATAGGCCAGAACCTGCTTGGTATAGAATCTGCCCCGTTCTTCTGTCTGAGGGCCGGGCTTTACATGATCGGTCTTGTAATCGATGATGACCAGCTGCCCCTGTTCTTCCAGACAGCAGTCCACGACGCCCTGCAGGAGAATTTTCTCTCTGGGAGCCCTGCCGATCAGCTCCTCTGCGTCGCAGAGGAGGGAGAAGCGGAATTCCCGGTGTACCTCGTCGGCGGCTTTCATTCTCCGGCCGATTTCCGAGGAGAGAAGCTTTTCAATGGTATCTGCCCGTACGCCCCCGGCCATTCTCTCGGAGAGAAAGCCTTCCGCCCGGAGCCGGGACACCTCTTCTGCCACCGGTCGGTCTAAATGCATATACTGGAGACACATATGCGTTGCAATGCCCCGCTCGGCAGGGCTCAGCGGCCGGCTGTCTGCAGCGAATTCCGGCAGACGGATATGCTTTGCCGGAGGCTGAATCATTGAGGCAGCGTCCTCGTCCGGGCTTTCGTAATGCTTCAGCTCGGTAGCCGTCAGCTTGGAAGGCACGTCCGCAATATCCTGCCGGGGATAAACAAAAGCCAGATCCCGGAGAATCTCCTCATCCGCTTCCGGAATCTCCCGGGAGAGTTCCTCTTCCTCCGGGACGGAGGGAAGCAGTTCTTCCTCAGAGGCCTGCCGCCGGGAAAGACGGGACTGCAGCAGCCACGGAAGATAGGAATGCGCAGACCGAAGGGGGTTCAGGTCTTCTTCATGCAGCAGCTTATCCGGGTCCTTGCAGCAGCTGGTAATGAAGAGCCGTTCCTTGGCCCGGGTCAATGCCACATAGAGCAGGCGCATCTCCTCGGATCTTGTTTCCCGGTCCAGACGGAGAGCAATGGCCGTTCGTGCCACCGTATAGTACTGGGTTCTCAGTTCGCTGTCTGTGAATTTGGGACCGAAGCCTAAGTCCGGATGAATCAGAACAGCGGCGCGGGAGTCGGAAAAATTAAATTCGTGCTGCAGATCGCAGAGGAATACCACAGGGAACCCCAGCCCCTTGGACTTATGAATGGACATGATGCTCACAGCATCGTTTTTTGTGCTCCCGGGTATTTCGTTCCCCTTTTTCCGGACATTGTCCAGATATTCGATGAAGCGGTGGAGACCGTGATACCCGTCGCTCTCAAAGGCGGTGGCCAGATGGAGGAGGCGGCGGACGTTCTGCATCCGGCGGTTGCCGTCGGTCATCAGTGAGGAGACAAGCTCCGCATCCGTCTCCGCGAGGAGACGGCGGATCAGCAGATCTGCGGTCAGGTCCGGGGCAAGGGCCCGGAGCTTTTGCAGCCGGGCAAGAAAATCGGCACACTTTTCGTCTTCCTCCGAAGCCAGGACCAGCGCTTCAAAAAAGCTGTGGTCTTTTTCCCGGAAACCGGCAATCCGGGCCAGCTCGTCCGGGGAGAAGCCGAAGTAGGGAGAGCCCATGGCAGAAATCAGAGGAATGTCATTGTGGGGATTGTCCAGAATCCGCAGCGTAGAAATCAGAGCGCTGATTTCCGGCGCGGTGAAGAATTCCTCACTCTGGCCGGTGACGACCGGGATTCCCCGTTCCGACAGGACGCCGGCATAGAGAGGCCCGGTGGCCTTGTTGCTCCGGAGGAGAATGGCCATATCCTCGTAGGCGAAGCCCTGCTGATGAAGTTCTTCAATGCGGGAAGCTACAAATCGCGCTTCGGTAATCTGCCGTGCCTCCTCCGGACGTTCCTGAATCAGCACCAGCTCCGGTGCGGGAACAGTGCCGCTGTAGCGCACAGCCCCGAAGACCAGAGAATTCTGCCCATAGTCGTTGTCCCCGAGCTCGTCCGTCATGATTCCGGTGAGGGCATCGTTGATTCCGTCGATAATCTCCCTGCGGGAACGGAAGTTTTCCCGCAGAGGAATCTTTTCAATAGCCGGATCCTGCAGCTTCTCCTTGAAAATCATGGGATCCGCCAGACGGAAGCCGTAAATGCTCTGCTTGATATCTCCTACTACGAAGAGATTCTTTCCGCCGCCGGAGACAGCGCGGAAAATTTCATCCTGCACCCGGCTCACATCCTGGTATTCATCCACCAGAATTTCCCGGTACTTTGAAGAAATATCCCGGGTACGCAAAAAGGCGGCAGCCCTATGCTCCAGATCGTTGAAATCCAGCGCGTTCAGCCGTTTCTTGTCTGCGCTGTAGAGGGCGTCAAAGTCCCGGGTCAGATCCAACAGCGCACGCATCGGAACGACGGAGGCGCGAAGCTCCTCCAGTGCATCCCGGGAGTTCAGGGAATAACGGGCTGCCAGATTTTTGACTGCAGCGGCACAGGCGGTCCGGGCATTTTTCAGCCGTTCAGCCGTGTCGCTTTCATATTTGTTCTGGAGGCGCCCCAGCGTCGGGATCTTCCAGGGACGGGAAGCTACAACGCTGTCCCAGTCGAGGCAGAGCGTTCTCCGAAGCTCCCGCAGATAATCGGAAATGTCTGCGGCACCCTTTCCATAGCAGCGAAGGACAACCTCATCCTCCTGCAGCCATTCCGGGAATCTGTCTGTCACGGAAATCCAGTAATCCAGCACCGCCAGAGAATCGCTGCGGATTTCCTCATACCACACGGTTTCGGACAGATCATTATATTCACCGCTCATTTCCGCCAGACAGCCTTCCGCCCAGAGAAAGGGTTCGGAATGGCATTGCATTTTGTTATAAAGATCCAGCATCAGATCGGAAAGAGCGGTGTCGTTCCGCCCGGGAGCAACGGTGTTCAGCAGTTCCTGGAAGCCGGGATGCGCATCCATATCCTCATAGCGTTCGTCCATAATCCGTTCTGCGGCCTCATTTTTGAGTGCCAGGGAACGTTCCTCGCTGAGGATGGAGAAGTCCGGGTTGACATCTGCTGCCTGGGCGTTTTCCCGAAGGATGCCGGCACAGAAGCTGTGAATCGTACCGATCTGGGCGCGACCCACCAGCTCCGCCTGGCGGGAGCGGCCTGCTTCGCGGAGCTTGGCGGAAATACGGGTTTTCAGCTCTTCTGCAGCGGCCTTGGTGAAGGTAATGACCACAAAGCGGTCGATGTCCTCCCCGTCCAGTACATATTGGAGAAGGCGCTGCGTCAGCACCTCCGTTTTGCCGGCACCGGCACCGGCGGAGACGATGGCGGGACCTTCACGGTGGGTAATGGCTTTTTTTTGAAAATCGTTAAATTCAGTCATGTTCTCCCTCCTTTGCCAGGAGATCCCAAAGGGCATCGTCCTTCAGGTCCGGGAGAATGCGAAGCTTTTCTCCGTTTTGCCCATCGGTGAATCCGCAGGTGTCCCTGAATTCGCACCAGGTGCAGGAGGCGGACTTGGAATTCCGGTAATAGGGGTCGGCGGGAATAGAGCCTTCCCGGATCCCGGCTTCCATTTCGGAAAGACGACGATCAACGCATCTGCAGAGCGCCCGCATCTGCTCCGGTGTTGCCCGCAGTGAACTCGGGATATACTTCCGCGATTTGGGCTCGCCGTTTTCCCAGGCTTCCTCCACTTCCGGGTTGTCCAGCACCAGACCGCTGCGGCGTTTGCCGCTTGCGCGCTTCTTCTCCAGTTCCTCTTCCGAGAGCTTTTCCTTGCCGCTGAGAACAACGTCACGGGCCGGGACGTACATGATACCGGCGGGAACGGCATTTTCCTCCTGCCGGCAGAGCTCGCTTAAATACAGGAGCATCTGCATGTTGATACCGTAGTATACATCGGAGAGAGAGAATGTCTTGTGCCCGGATTTGTAGTCCACCACCCGGAGATAGCGCAGCCCTTCATGATTCCAGGAATCCACGCGGTCGGCCCGGCCGGAGCCTTCGGACAGAGAGAGCTCAAAGCTTTCCGGACGGAAACTGGAAGAGGAAAGCTCCTCCAGCGTGTCATTGACGATGCCGACGACTTCCGCTTCCAGACGGCGGAAAAGATAGATGTAGCGCCGGGATTTGCCTTCAAAATCCTGCAGGCTGTCATGAACGTATACCTCAATCCACTGTTCCGGCGTTCCGCCTTCTTTCAGAACGTGCTCCAGCACAAAGTGAACGAAATCGCCGAAGTCTGCGGCAGAGAACTTCTCGGGCTCCCACTTCTCGGCCTTGAGGCCGTATTTGCAGAAATAGGCATAACGGCAGGCATAGAATCTGTCTGCACGGGAAGCACCAGTGCGGATTTTTTCCCCGTAGGCAGCCTGCACGCCGGCAGGCGACAGCCTCCCGCGGCCGGCCCGCGCTCTGGCAGAAAGCGCCGCGAACCGTTCCGGGTCCGCCGCGCGAAGTGACGCCTCCCGGGATTTTACAGCCGTCTCCGAAGAAAATTCCAGGGCACCTTCTGCGCTCTCCGTGCTCAGCACGTCACTGGGAGCGCCGGACCAGACCCGGCAGACGGTTTCGTGGGGCAGAGAGAACACATTATAGATCAGCATCTGTTCCCGCCAGAGTTCCGCATCCGGATTTCCGCCGGGTGTAAGGCCCAGAGCAGCCATTTCCTGCCGGTCAGCTTCGGAAAAGATTCCGGTTTTGCTTTCTCTGCAGGGAAGCCGGCCTTCACTGCAGCCGAGTACAATCAGGTGAGAGATATTCCGGCGGCGCATTCTGTCAAAGTCGCCGGCACATACCCGGTCCAGACCGAGAGGGATGGTTCCCGTATCGTATTTGGAGAGCATGAGACGGAAGAGTCTGGAAAATTCTCCGGCTTCCATGGCGACATTTCCCAGCACGGAATGAATCTGCTCCAGAGCCGTCACCGTCAGATCCCACAGCTGGGCATACTGGGCATTGTCTGTGCTCTTTTCTTCCAGACGGGATGCCACTTCCATTTCCCGCAGCAGCTCCGTCAGGGCGACGGCGTGGTCAGCGCCGGTCTTGCCTCTGGCAGAGGCACGCTCAAAGCGTTTCAGATATTCCGGCTTCTCGCCCTCGCGAATTCTGCGGAGGGAAAGAGCCTTGGTAAAGGCGTCGGCCTCTTCTCCGGAGAAAGGAGTGAGGCCTGTACCGATAAAGCTGATGATGTCGCTGCTCTTCCAGCCCCCGAGAACGATGTCATAGGCGAAGGAAATCAGAGAAGGCAGCGGCATGGCATTGATCGGGGATTTCCGGGCAGTGAACAGAGGAATCCGGTATTTTTCAAAAGAGTCTTCCAGCAGAGCACGGTAATCGTCAAAGCCGCGGACGGCAATGGCGATGTCCCCGTAACGGCAGCCGGTCTGGCGCACCAGCCGAAGGCAGTGCAGCGCGGCGAATTCGCATTCCTCCGCAGGAGAAAGGCAGTGCACGCAGGATCCGGCAGAGGCCTGCCTGGCAGAGGGGCACTCAAGAATCCTCCGCTCCGTGCCAAGCTGCCGGGCGTCTTCCAGAAGACGGAAAGCCGAGAGCCTCGGCAGGGCGAACTTCTCCTCCCCGCCTTCCAGGGCGTCCAGCGTCAGGGCAACCGTGACATCCGCGCCGTTTTTCAGGAAGCCTCGCAGAATGTGGGCCTCTTGTGCCGTAAAGTCTGTAAATCCGTCAACATATACCTTGAGGCCACGGCCGAAACCTTCGGTTTCCATCTGCACGGCCAGAGTCGTCAGCCGGTCACCGGGGTCCGCATGTCCGTTTTGCACGATGGCATCGTAAGCCTCGAACAGGACGGCCAGATCCTGCAGCTTCTGCCCCAGGTCTCCCGACAGATTTTCGCCGGTCCGGCGAAGCAGCGACGGGGAGATTCCCGCGGACTTCACTTCGTCCATAGCGGACAGAAGCGAATTCTGCAGCTCCGGCGAAGCAGCAGCCCGGGGAAAGGAAGGAAGCTGCCCCTGACAGTTCCCTGCAGCCAATGCCATGCAGAGAAGTCTTCCGCCCTTGTCCAGATACTCGGCGCTGACGCCGCCGCAGAGAGAGGCAGCCTTCCGCGCAAGCCCCGTAAAGCTGAGAACTTCGGCATAGAGGGAGAGCGAATCCCCGCAGATGCGGCAGAGCTCCCGCTCAGCTTCGTGGCTGTACTGCTCGGGAACAATAAGAATCTGCCCACCCTGCCGTCTTGCCACGGCGGCGCGGATTTCTTCGTTGATCTGTTGTGTCTTGCCGGCTCCTGCCGGCCCGATAATAATCGTTAACATGTCTTTATTTTACCGAATATTTATTGCCAAATCAATGGCCGGGTATTATAATTTCAGGATATGAAAAAGAGAACAAAAGGCATTTTGATACTGATTCCGATGCTGTTCGTTGTCATTGCCATGAAGTCTCCGAAGATGAAGGCAGCGGCAGTCATCACTCCCGCCGCGCCGACGCCGGCACAGGTTCAGATGCAGGAAGCGCTGCCGGAAGAAACGCCTGCGCCGACCCCGGAACCCACGCCGGAACCCACCCCGGCGCCGACGCCTCCCCTCCCGGTTGGGGAAGACGGCAGCTTCACGATTTACGGGAAGACCTTCCATATAACGGACGAATTTGTGGACCTGGGGCACATGACGCTGGACGATAACGGGGCTGCCATTGCTTCCATGATTCCGTTTATGCCCAATCTGAAGGCAGTGGACATGGACAGCTGCGGCATTGCCAACGAGCGTATGGCGGAAATCCGGGACGCTAACCCCAATGTGGAAGTCATCTGGCGGGTCAACTTCGGAGAAAATTACTCCGTCCGCACGAATGTGACGAAGATCCTGGCCTCTATGCCCTCCAAAGGCGGGCAGCTCGGGAATGAAGTGGGCGACCAGCTGAAGTACTGTACAAAGGTTCGCTATCTGGACCTGGGACATAATGAAGACCTGAGCGACATTTCCTTCCTTCAGTATATGCCGGAGCTGGAAGTCGTCGTTATTTCCATTACCGCTGTTTCTGACCTGACGCCCTTTACGAACTGTCCCAATCTGCTGTATCTCGAGGCCGGAAATACGAAGATTACGGATCTGTCCCCGCTGGCACAGTGCAGCAAGCTGTCCCATCTCAATATCGGGACCTGCGATTTCGTCAGCGATATTTCCCCGATTTATGATCTGCCGCTGTATCGCCTCTGGCTGGGATCTGTGGATCCGGTGCCGGCCGACCAGGTGGCAGAAATGCAGAAGCGTCATCCCCAGTGTATCATCGATACCACCTGCCCCTCCGGCAGAGAGCGCAATGAGCTGGGCGCAGCTGCCAATGAAGGCTTCGTGATGAACAACTGGAAGTATTACCAGAACTATCTGGATGCCGACTGGTCATACAGAGACCAGACCGGATATTTCCCGGCACAGCGTCCTTTGGGCTACTTCAAGGTCATATACAAATGCTTTGAATACAATACCAATCCGGCCTGCTATGCTTTTTCGTGGAATGACCCGAATTATGAGAGCACTTCTCATGTAGACCCGGTCAATACCTTTGTTGTCAACACCTCGCTGCTCAGCGAATACTGGGAAGAAGAGGCGTCCATCGTACCCGATGTGCTGGAAGATCCTCCGGGAGAGATTCTCTATGTCGACCCGTATTAAGAAGCTGCTGCCGGCTGCCGCTGCTGTCCTCTGTGCGGCACTTCTGATCGGCATTTTTGCAGCCAGAGCCAAAGTGGAGCGGCCTGCGGAGCAGGCAGTAATTGCGGAAGAACCCCAGATCACGGCAGCTGTGAAGCCGACCCCGGCGCCCACGCCGGACCCGACCCCGGCGCCCACCCCGCCGATTCCTGTGGAAGCGGACGGAAGCTTTTCCGTCTACGGGCGCCGGCTGAACGTGAATGACGAGGTCGTCAATCTCAGCCACATGGAGATTGCGGACGACGGCGCGGCCATTGCCGGAATGCTCCCGTTTATGCCGAATCTGAAGACTCTGGACATGGACAGCTGCGGTGTGGACAGCGAACACATGGCAAAAATCCGGGATGACAATCCCAACGTGGAAGTAATCTGGCGCATCTGGTTCGGCTCGGAGAAGGCCTATTCCGTGAGAACAGATGTGGAGCGTATTCTTGCCTCCAACTCCGGACCCGGCACTCCCGGCGGTACGTTCTCCCGGGAGGACTGCAAAGAGCTGGGATACTGCACAAAGGTGAAGCTGTTGGATGTGGGTCATACCAACTCCATTCCCGACATCTCCTTCGTTGCCAGCATGCCGGATCTGGAAGTGGCCATTCTTGCAATGGCGGTATGGTGCGATGCCGCGCCGCTGGCCAGCTGCCCCAAGCTGGAATATGCGGAGCTCCAGACAACGGGTCTCAGTGACCTGACCCCGCTGAAGGAATGTAAAAATCTGAAGCATCTCAACATCTGCCACGACTTTGCAATCCATGACATTACGGCCCTGTACGATCTGGACCTGACGCGGCTCTGGATCGGCCCTTACGATCCGATCCCTGCGGAGCAGATTGCTCAGTACCAGAAGCTGCATCCCAACTGCAAAATCAATACCACTGCCCTGGATCCCACCTACGAAGGCTGGAGAACCTACTATGACGAGACTGCGGGGACGGATGTCTATGATCCGCGGTATGAGCTTTTGCGTTCTCAGTTTGCCTACGGGCAGGGCGGAGATTTGATTCACGGATCCTATTCCTTCGGCTGGAACGATCCTTATTACAATGTTCCAAAAGAATATTAATCTCAAAGGAGTTTAAGATATGAGCAATGTCAGACCCGAATCTTTGGCAAGAATCACCACAACGGCGCTTGCCGAAGCCTTTATTGAAGACCAGATCCGGGAAATCCGGACGCAGGTAGGTGACGGAAAGGTACTTCTCGCACTCTCCGGCGGCGTGGATTCCTCCGTTGTGGCCGCACTCCTGATCAAGGCCATCGGCAGCAGCTTTACCGCTGTGCACGTCAACCACGGTCTCCTCCGCAAAGGTGAATGTGAACAGGTCGTCGATGTGTTCCGGAATCAGCTGGGCGCCAACATCGTCTATGTGGATGCCGTGGACCGTTTTCTGAACAAGCTGGCCGGCGTCTCTGACCCGGAGCAGAAGAGAAAAATTATCGGCGCAGAGTTTATTGAAGTATTTGCAGAAGAAGCCCGCAAGCTGGAAGGAATTTCCTTCCTGGCCCAGGGAACGATTTATCCTGACATTTTGGAATCTGACGGCGTCAAGGCACATCACAACGTGGGCGGGCTGCCGGAAGATCTGAATTTTGAACTTGTAGAACCGGTGAAGTTCCTGTATAAGGACGAGGTCCGTCTCGTCGGTCTGGCATTGGGCCTTCCCGAAAGCATGGTGTATCGTCAGCCCTTCCCCGGTCCCGGCCTGGGTGTCCGCTGCGTGGGGGCCATTACCAGAGACCGTCTGGAAGCCGTCCGCGAGAGCGATGCCATTCTTCGCGAGGAGTTTGCCAATGCCGGCCTGCAGGGCAAGGTCTGGCAGTACTTCACGGTTGTACCGCCCTTTACCTCCACCGGTATCAAGGACGGGAAGAGAACGGATGACTGGCTGGTCATCATCCGGGCCGTCAACTCCGTGGACGCCACAACGGCCACGATTGAAGAGCTGCCCTATGAGCTTCTTTACACGATCCGCGACAGGATCCTTGCCGAGGTCAAAGGCGTCAATCGGGTGCTGTACGATCTCTCTCCCAAGCCCGTCGCCACGATTGAGTACGAATAATTGCAAGCATCAAAAAATCCCCGAAATTTCGGGGTTTTTTTGATGCTTATTTTTGCCGTGGTAGATTTTTGGTAGCAAGCGCATGAATATGAAAGAGGTCAGCGACACCACGGAATCACATGTTGGTCGTCCCTACGAAGATATCATCATAAGGAACATTTAGTATCTCTTTGAAGAGCTTCAGTTCGTCCAGATAAATATGCCGTTGTCCGACCTCAATTTTAGCCAAAGCGCTTCTGGTAATATCGCATCCGTGAATCTGCAGTTTTGCTGAAAGCTGTTCCTGTGTCATACATCTGTTTTCCCGAATATCCCGAAGCCTTTTCCCTACCTGTTTCTCATAATTTATATCCATATAATGCTCCTAAAATGCTTTTTTGCACTCATTTAAGTGCTATTGACTTTATTTTAGGGGCAGCGTATATTTAGTTTGCACCAGTATAGGTGCAAAGCGTCTATTTACTATTCGTTTTTTGCAGTATTTAGATTTTTATTGGCAGTATTGCAACCAGCCGCTTGAATTACCAAAGAGAAATTAAGGCTGCGGTAGTTCAAGGAGAGACCATTTCAGAAAAATGCCTGAAGAAAAAATAAAAATTCTATACAGTCTGTATGATTTACAGCCAATATACAACGGATCATCAAAGTCAGCTCTTAATGTATTAAAAAACATTATGCGTGATTATGACGAAGAATACAGCATCAAAATCCTTTGTAATCGGGCAGCTGATGCGTTTTTTCGTATATCGGATCTTTACGACAATGTGGTTTATCCGGATAAACTGGGCCAAGAGCAGTTTGATCTTGCATACTCCAATCTTCAGATTCTATCCTTGCGACATCTGATTCTGATAAAACAGCATGCAAGAAAATTAATCGTTTGTATTCAGGATATCATCAGCCTCGATTTGAAAGAACTGGCAGATTTTCATGATAAAACCGAAGCATTAACAAGACTGAGTTTGCGCTGCTGTGACGGGCTGATTTGTATCAGCAATACCGTTCTTGACAATGTCAAACGCCATTTTGACGATGTATTCAGTGAAAGGAATCTTGCCAGCAAAGCGGTCTATTTGGGGACTGATGATGAGAACTT
>JAZLHH010000019.1:0-5781 GCA_045616745.1 Candidatus Limivicinus sp.
ATCCTTTGCGCAGAGCAGCTTGCGAAGTTCCTGCCAGATGCGTTCCCCCGCCACGCGATCCAGTGTGGGATACAGCTTGCGAATCGCCGCGTCCGTCTCCGGTTCGATCTCAAAACCATACACCGCCGCAAACCGCAGCGCCCGCAGAATCCGCAATGCATCCTCATCGAAACGCTTTTCGGCATTCCCCACACACCGGATCACACGGTTCTTCAGATCTTCCTGCCCGCCAAAGCAGTCGATTATCCCGGTTCCGGGATAATCCGCCATGGCATTGACCGTAAAATCACGCCGTGCGAGATCCTTCTCGACCTCCCGCACAAAGCTGACACTGTCGGGATGACGATGGTCGGAATAATCTCCGTCCAGTCGGAAGGTAGTCACCTCATACGGCTCATGGTCCACAAGCACTGTCAGAGTACCGTGTTTCAGACCCGTCTCCACCGTCCGGTAATCGCGGAACACCAACTGCATTTCATCAGGCGTCGCAGATGTGCAGATATCCCAGTCCTTCGGCATTTTTTTCAGCAGTGCATCACGCACGCAGCCGCCTACGATATAGCTTTCATATCCGCACGTCCGAAGACGTTCCAAAACGATTTGTGCCCCATGCGGCATAACGATCTTCTCCACATAACTCCCCTCCCCGCACACAACTTCACATAATCTATTATAGAAGAAGTAGTGATGGAATGCAAGATATAATTTTCAATTGTTTGACGGTTTTGTTACAATTTTGTTGCCTATTAATTGGTAAAATTTGCTATTGACAAGGGTGAGTTGTTCTGCTATAATTAGGGGCGTTGATTGCGTATGCAGTTGATATGGGGTATTAGCGCAGTTGGTAGAACGACTGTTGCGTTCCGCATCCCCACAGCACATTGGCAAGCACATCGTAAGATGTGCAAATTGGTAACAACATCAACCAAATAAGGGGCCATAGCACAGTTGGTAGCGCGCTACATTCGCATTGTAGAGGTCGGGAGTTCGAATCTCCTTGGCTCCACCAACAAAAAGGGACTCTCATTGTGAAGATGAGGGTCCCTTTTCTTCTTCATAATTGTAAATTTTCAGTTGGCGGCACATCGGCGAGCGATGTGTCCGTTATTTGTTTGCAAGAACAAAATGATACGGAGGGAAAAGAAAATGAGCAATCTCGCAAAGCACATTCATGACGAAAAGAACGGTTTGGACTACACCCTGTATGGTGACTACTATCTGCCTGATTTGGGCGTCGAGCCTGGTTATCCCCTGGGTAAGTATGAGATACAGAGTAATGTGAACCACAAAGTCCACGTTACTCTGTATTTTTTATCGCTGTTTTTGTCGGCATAATGTCGATTTATATGTTATAAGAAAGCCCTGCTCGAAGCCAAGAATTTTGACTTACAAGTGGGGCTTTTACCATACCGCTTCATTGTGCTTTTTCGTGAAAACTATTGCAATTATCCTGATATTCGGACATAATATATTTTGTATAAGTGTATTAATTGGAGGCATGTCGATGAAAGGTTATATCTCAGCTCGTGAAGCGTCTTACAAGTGGGGAGTATCAGAAAGTCGTGTACATAAGCTCTGTCAGCAGGGGCGTGTCCCCGGTTTAGAAAGATTCGGCAGATCATGGGCCATTCCCGAGAATGCAGAAAAACCCATTGATCTCCGTAACCTGAAACAACCCGATTCTGGTAAGAAATGTACACTGTGAGTGTACGGAAGCGGTCTATGAGAATATTCGGCTTGTTCTTCGTCTGTATTGATCATGCAATAATCGAGATGGATTTTATAACGATGGGAGGTGCAGTGATACGGTTGCTAAAAGAAATAAAGAAATCAGACAGTATATAATCGTAGGTTTGCTGGTATTCATAGCATGGTGTTGCCGTTTACCGGGTGTTTATCATCTTCCGCACTGGCTTTTATTTGCCTATATTCGCGATGCAATCTACATTTTTATCTTCAGCGCATGGACGGTTTCCTTGATGGGACGTGTGATACAGAAAGAGGTGCGCAGATATCTGTATTATACAGGAGCACTGATGGTGTTCTGGATCGTGCTTCGAACATTAAAATACGATTTCATTAACGACGCACTGCTGCTGCATTGGATCTGGTACTTTTACTATGTGGCGATTATTCTGATTCCCTTGCTTACGTTGTTTGTTGCCCGCTCTATCTGTTGCAGTGAGGAGTATCGGCTGCCGACAATATGGAAGCTCCTTATGATTCCGGCAGTGATCCTGGTACTGCTGGTTCTCACAAACGATCTGCACGGTCTGGTGTTTATTCTCCCACCGGATCAGCAGATGAATCCCTCCACGGGAACCTATGGCTATGGTGCGGTATATTTTATTATCGTCGCATGTGTGGGCCTGTGTTATACGGTTGCCTTTATAATCATCTTTGCCAAGAATCGCATGATGCAAAAGAAAACGCGTATCTGGATTCCGGCCGGCTTCCTTTTACTGATGGGGATATATTTAGTCTTTTATGCACTCTATCCACCATTTATCAGCCGATTTTTTGCCGACTTCAACGTAGTCTGCTGCTTATGTCTGACAGCATTTTTTGAAAGTCTGCTGAAACTGAGAATGATTCAAAGCAACTCCCATTATGTAGAACTGTTTCGCTGCCTGGAACTGCCTGCCGTTATCGTAGATCAGGCATATAAAGAGATGGTAGCTACCGCTGCCTACAGTGGCGTTGCTGTTGACGATATGCGAAAAGCAGAGGGTGATCCGGTTGTTCTTGACGGAGCAGTCCGCCTCTCTTTGGCTTCTATACGTGGCGGACGTGTGCTGTGGCAGGATGATGTATCTGAATTGTCCGGTATTCTGAATAGTCTTCAGGAAGTGCGGGAGACCCAGTCCGAGGAAAATGACCTGCTTGCAGAAGAAATCGAACTGCGCACTCGCAGAGCGCACATTGAAGAGCAGAACAGACTCTACGACGAAATGCAGCGTCAGACCGCGGGGCAGATCTCTTTGATGAACGATCTTACTACAGCTTTTGAGCAGGCGAAGACAGAGGAAGAAAAACGCCGACAGCTGGGGAAAATCGTGGTGGTTGGAGCATATCTGAAGCGCCGCAACAATCTGATTTTTATATCTGACAAGGAGCCGTATCCGAACATAAAAGAGCTGGAACTTTCTTTCCTCGAGTCGGTGAAGAATCTTCAGCTCTACGGGGTAGAGTGTGGATTTTCAAATGTACTGACAGGCAGTCTGCCTGCTGATGAGATTATGCACATGTACGATTTCTTTGAGGAGGTCGTAGAAGCCTCACTGGATACGATGTCTGCGATGCAGGTGGTCATAGGCCACGGAAAGCAGGGGCGTTTCATCACGATCACCACAGATTCGAACGCGGATCTAAGTTTCCTTGCCGGAGCGGATCGAACGATCCTTCAGGACGATGATGATGAATGGACCCTGACCATGATAACGGGAGGTGAGGAAGCATGAGATCTGGCGGTCGCCTCAGAAGAACTATAAAAGAGGCCATTGATGACTTACCAAATGGTATCTGCGTTTTTGATTCCACCGGACTCATGGTGCTGTGCAATCACACTATGTATCAGTTGGGATTTTTGCTCGCCGGACGTGATATTCAGACATTGAGTGAAATGCGTAAGACCTTAAAGGAACTTCCCCGGAACTCTACGGCACGTAGAGACGGAAATCTGTTCATTCTTTCTGATGGAAGAGCATGGCAGTTTTCGGAATGCAAAGTTGAGGACAGCTACGGTGAGAGCTTTATCCAGTTCATTGCGGCTGATGTCACCGAACTCTACATTAAGCGTCTTGAACTTGAGGAAGGAAATCGGATACTGGAAGAATACGGATATCGTCTGCGCAGGCTGTCAGCCAATATTCAGGCCGCCACCCGCGAGGAAGAGATCCTGGACACAAAGATGAGAGTCCATGACAATATCGGACGCGGAATCATTGCTGCAAGGCAGTACCTGCTCTCGGGCAGACCGATGGCAGAGTTTGATATGAGTGTCTGGGAAGATGCCCTGCAAATCCTAAAGTACGATGTTGAGAACACGCCGGATAAGACTGCTCTGGAACAGCTCATGGATTCTGCAAAGGCCATCGGGATACGTGTCCATATTATGGGGCGGTTACCTGAAAACACAAAAATGGGTGCGCTGATGATCATTGCCCTTAGAGAATGTGCCAATAACGCTGTTCGCCATGCAGGAGCCGACGAGCTGTACGCAAAGGTGGAAACAGAAGGAACGTTTTATACTTTGTCCGTTACCAACAACGGTCAGATTCCGCAGGGCGAGATCAAAGAGGGAGGCGGTCTTGGCTCACTCCGAACCCGCATAGAAAAAGCGGGCGGTAAGATGAGCATCCGGTGGGTTCCGGAATTTGAGCTGAGCATACGGCTTTGGCAGCCGGAGGAGGATATACTATGGTAAATGTTTTGATCGTAGAGGATCAGCGCATGATGCGCGAAACTATGGAATACTATATTCGGCAGAGTGAGAACTATTGTCTCGCAGCGTCTGTTGCAAACGCTTCTTACGCAGAAGCCTGCTGCGCCGGGTCACCCATCGATCTGATTTTGATGGATATCTGTACGGAAGACAATGCCAGCGGATTTGCCGCCACAGAAAAAATCAAGGCCCGCTTTCCTCACATTAAGGTGATCATTGTTACATCACTACTGGACTATGACTGTATAAAGACTGCGCGAAAGGTTGGAGCTGACAGCATCTGGTTCAAGGATGCCAGCCGCGAGGAACTGATGGCAGTGGTCGATCGCACTGTGAACGGTGAGTCGGTGTTCCCGGACAGGATGCCGGAGGTGTCTGTGGGAGAAACAAAAAGCTGCGACTTTACCGATGCGGAGGTTCGGGTCCTTCGCCTTCTGGTAGAGGGCATGACCTATGCACAGATGGCATCTGAGCTTGGTGTTTCGCCCGACACGGTGAAAACCCAGGTAAAAAGCATGCTGTCCAAGACAGGCTTTCAATCCAAAACCAAGCTGGCTGCCGTTGTCACCAGCAAGAAGCTGATCGTAAACGGCTTTTGAATGAAATAGAGCATTTCAACACACCTGATTTTGCAATCGGGTGTGTTTTTTTGCTATTAGAGAAATAACCATAATAAAGAATTCGCTTTCACCCTTTTGGGTGATGCATGATTTTGAGAAATAGAATAGAATTTATGTGTATCAGTGTAACTATGCCCATTTAAGAGAAAACAATGGATGAAAGGACGGTGAATGCGAGTTCATGAAAGATAAGTTCCTTTTGCAAGGGCGTGCATCACCGGGCCCTGCACCGCCAAACAATATCAATAATATTCAAATGATTGGAAAAATATATAGGAGGAAAAAAGTATGAGAAAGAGAATATTAAGTCTGCTTCTCTGCATCATGATGATGCTTTCGCTGATGCCTACAACGGTATTTGCAGGAAGTCCGGTATCAAATCTCAGATGGGATGAAAAAATCGCAAGATGGGATACAGACGGTAGTGCGTCACAATACAGAATTGTTTTAACTACCGGGTCTGTTACTTTGTCAAACGAGATCGTTGATACCAATTGCGTTGATTATTCAGCTTATCTGCTTCCGGGAAATAGTTATAGATTTGACATTTTCCCGATAGTAGATTCTGTGCAGCAAAGTCAAGTAGTCGGACCGACTACTACAATACCTGGTTCAAAGGGAAGTATTGGTGTAGATATCAACACCACCACCAAAACAGCAACATGGTCTGCAATTTCTGGAGCAGATGGCTATGATGTATGGGTGCAAAAGAATGGT